>CAZJUF010000131.1:0-8417 GCA_964549055.1 uncultured Hyphomicrobiales bacterium
GATCCGGGGTTTTTTGTCGGTGTTGGCGAGACCCAAAGCGGTCGTTACATTATCATTTCAGCGCACGATCATGAAACCAGCGAAATTCATCTGATTGATGCCAGCCACCCCGATAGCGAGCCGAAACTTGTGGCATCTCGTGTTGCCGGTCTCGAATATGACATTGATGATCAAGACGAACGGTTTTTGATCCTGACCAATGCGGATGAGGCCGAAGACTTCAAAATCATGACGGCCCCCCTGTCTGATCCGGCCAAAGGCAACTGGCGTGAGCTGGTGGCACATAAGGCCGGTCGTTTGATCTTGTCATTGGCGTGTTTCAAGGATCATTTCGTGCGCCTGGAGCGGGAAGACGGTCTGCCGAAAATTGTTATCTCAAATACCGGCGACGGTGAAGAACATGCCGTTGATTTCGATGAAGAAGCCTATTCCCTTGGTCTGGCTGCGGGTTATGAATATGAAACATCGAACTTGCGTTTCACCTACAGTTCAATGACCACACCGGCGCAGGTTTTTGATTATGATGTTGTCAGCGGCAAGCGGAATTTACGCAAAACCCAGGAAGTTCCCAGCGGTCATGTACCAGAGGAATATGTCACCAGACGCATCTATGCCCAAGCTGAAGATGGCGAAGAAGTACCTGTTACCCTGCTCTATCGCAAGACCACTCCGCTTAACGGTAGCGCACCACTGCTGCTGTACGGCTATGGTGCCTATGGCCATGCGATACCGTCAGGGTTTTCAACGGCTAGATTAAGTCTGGTGGATCGCGGCTTTATTTTTGCTGTCGCCCATGTGCGCGGTGGCAAGGACAAGGGCTTTCGCTGGTACCGGCTGGGGCGGCGTGAACACAAAATCAATACATTCAAAGACTTTATAGCCGCTGGCAGCCACCTTATCGAGCAAGGCTATACAAGTGCTGGCAAAATTGTGGCGCAGGGCGGCAGTGCCGGCGGTTTGCTGGTTGGTGCCGTGGCCAATATGGCACCCAAACAATATGGCGCTGTAATTGCCGAAGTTCCCTTTGTCGATGCGCTTAACACCATTCTTGATGACACATTGCCTTTGACACCACCGGAATGGCCTGAATGGGGCAATCCTATAACGGACGAAAAGGCTTACGCCCAGATTGCGGCTTACTCTCCTTATGACAATGTGAGCGCACAGAATTATCCGCCGCTGCTGGCAACTGCCGGACTGGCCGACCCGCGCGTTACCTATTGGGAGCCAGCCAAGTGGGTTGCGAGGCTACGCGCACTCAAAACAGATGATAATATTCTTCTGCTTAAAACCAATATGGATGCAGGTCATGGCGGGGCCTCAGGGCGCTTTGAACATTTAAAGGAAATTGCCTTTTCTTATGCCTTTGCCCTTAAAGTGATCGACAACTGATCATGGTTGAGTGATATTCAAGGAAATTTCCCTCATTTATTTTGTCTGGAGAAACTAAAATGTCGCAAGCTGAAATTCAGTCGGATCCACCAAAGATCACCGCCGAATTTGACTGGGCAGATCCGTTTTTGCTCGAGAGCCAGTTAACCGAGGAAGAGCGCCTGGTGCGTGACAGTATCGCGGCTTACGCGCAAGACAAGTTAAGCCCACGAATCCTCGAAGCTCACCGCAACGAGACCTATGATCCCGACGTCATGCCTGAAATGGGTGAGATGGGTTTGCTGGCCGTCACCCTGCCCGAACGTTATGGCGGGGCCGGTATGGGCTATGTGGCTTACGGGCTGATCGCGCGCGAGATTGAGCGTGTTGACAGTGGCTATCGCTCTACCATGAGTGTGCAGAACTCGCTGGTTATTCACCCGATCTTTGAATACGGCAGTGAAGAACAGCGCCTGAAGTATCTGCCCAAACTTGCCTCTGGTGAACATATCGGCTGTTTTGGTCTGACCGAACCTGATTTTGGCTCTGATGCCGGGGGTTTGAAAACCCGTGCTGTTGCCGCAGATGGCGGCTATGTACTCAATGGTGCCAAAATGTGGATTTCAAATGCTCCGGTGGCTGACATTGCTGTGGTCTGGGCCAAGACAGAAGATGATGTCATTCGCGGCTTCATCATCGAAACCGGCACGAAAGGTTTTTCCACCAACAAGATTGAAGGCAAATTCTCGCTGCGCGCTTCGATCACCGGTGAAATTGTAATGGAAGACGTGTTTGTGCCGGAAGAAAACCTGCTTCCGAATGCCAAGGGTCTTTCGGGGCCGTTTGGCTGTCTTAACCGGGCGCGTTATGGAATTTGCTGGGGAGCTATGGGCGCGGCTGAATTCTGCTGGCATGCCGCCCGGCAATACACGCTTGATCGCAAGCAGTTCGGCAGGCCTTTGGCTGCCAATCAACTGGTGCAGAAAAAACTTGCCGACATGCAGACTGAAATTTCGCTTGGGCTTCAGGGCGCATTGCAACTGGGCCGTATGCTCGAAGCCGGGACCGCTGCACCACCGACGATTTCACTGATGAAGCGTAACAATTGTGGCAAGGCTCTCGATATTGCCCGGATGGCGCGCGACATGCACGGTGGCAACGGTGTTTCAGACGAGTTCCATGTGATCCGCCATATGATCAATCTGGAAAGCGTCAATACCTATGAAGGCACCCATGATATCCACGCCCTCATACTGGGACGCGCCCAAACCGGAATTCATGCGTTCTTTTAAAGAATTCCGGCATCGCTTATGAGGTATTTCGGGTGTTGAAAAAACGCTTATCCATATCCTTTTTGACCATCGGTGTCGTTGTGGCAGCAAGCCTGTTTGGGCCTGCTTTCAGCAACGTCATTGAAGTTCCGGCCAAAAAGGCGGGAGAGGCTAAGGTGCCACCAAGTACCGATGAAGTAGGTGCACCTGAAAAGATAGAAAAAGACAAGCCCTACCAAAAGATCGAAGACGTAAAGGCATCTAAAAAAACATCCGAAGAAAAAATCTTTATTACCAAAGTGTGCACGCTTTTGGAAAGCGAGGCTACAAAATGGAACCTGCCGCCAGGGTTTTTTGCCCGCCTGATCTGGCTCGAAAGCCGGTTTAACCCCAATGCGATCTCGTATAAGGGAGCTGGGGGAATTGCCCAGTTTATCCCTTCCACGGCTAAAATCCGCGGGCTAAAAGACCCCTTTGAGTATGTTAGTGCCATTCAGGCATCAGCAAGTTTTCTTTCTGACCTCAGAGATCAAAGCGGCAATCTGGGTCTCGCCGCAGCCTCTTATAATGCCGGGTCCGGTCGAGTGGAAAGATGGCGGCGCGGGCGGTCATTTCTGCCGCTTGAGACCAAGAACTATGTGCGTTACATCACCGGGTTCAAGGCGCGCGAGTGGAAAAAATCAAAGACGCCCAAACCAACCTTCATCCTGAAAAAGGACAAGAGCTTCCAGGAGGCGTGCCAGGATTTGCCGATTAGCCTGGGTTTGCCGCAGACACGTTATGCCAAGGCGCATTACAACCGGGGCATATATCATTATATCAACGGGCAATATGGTCTGGCGATTACGCGATACAGCACAGCTGTCATGCTATGGCCTAAATATTTCAAAGCCTATTACAACCGGGCGATCACCTACTATAAAAATAAGGAATATGATCTCGCAATTGCTGATTATGATCAGGCTATCAAGCTGAAGAAAAAATATTCTGCAGCGTATAATAATCGCGGTGTTGTTTATCGAAAAATACGAAAATATGACAAAGCCATTGCCGATTTCGACCGGGCCATAAAGCTCAATTCGAGATACTCCAAAGCCTATTATAATCGCGCCATAGCATATTATAAAAAAGGTGAATTCAAACGCGCTATTGCCGATTACAGCAAAGCTATAAAAATCTATCCCAAATATGCAGCCGCGCACAATAATCGCGCTGTTGCCTATCACCGGATCGACAAATTCAACCTGGCTATTGCTGATTACAGCAGGGTCATCAAGTTCAAACCTAAATATGCCCCGGCGTACTTAAATCGCGGTGTGGCCTATCGCAAAAAGGGCAAATTCAAACTCGCCCTGGCGGATTACAGTGCCGCCATAAAACTCAATCCAAAACAGTCTTCTGCTTTCGGCCGGCGTGGATCCACTTATGTCAAGCTGGGTGAGCACGCCAAAGCCATTACTGATTTTCGCAAAGCCATTGCGCTTAATCCCGGCAACCGTCGCGCCATTGCCGGTTTGAAATCTCTCGGCGCTAAGCCTTAGCGCCAGCACCGAGAAGGGTAGCCGCCGGGAAGGCCGCGCCCCAGGCAAAAACGGTCGCCATTAATCCCATAGAGGGGTCAACCCAGGCGACAATAGCCAGCGGAAACACAAAGACTATATTGACGGCCATATAGCATCCAGTGGCGGCGCGGTGACTTTGCCAGCGTCGTGACAAGCGTTGATAGGCATGTAAATTGTGGCCCTCATACCATTTTTCACCACGCAACATGCGTCTGGTTACGGTAACGGTTGCATCAGCCACAAATAATGTCACCAATATTGCCCACGGCCAAAGGTTGAGCGGTGGTGTGGTGGCGATGGCCATTAAAACCACCATGAGGCCGAGAAAGCCCGAGCCGCTGTCGCCCATGAATAACCGCGCCGGTTGCCAGTTGAACACCAGAAAACCGCCAACGGAAGCCGCCAGTATGGCCAGCGCCCAGGCCTGACCGTAAGCACCTTCAAACACACAAAAGATGGCGGCTGAGACAAAGATAAATATCGCCTGCGATGCCGCCAGTCCGTCAATGCCATCCATGAAATTATACAGGTTGATGAGCCACAGGCCAGCGACGACGGTCGCCACTATGCCAAAATATCCCCACTGCCAGACAAAACCTGCCAACTCAATCGATGGAACCGGCTCAAGCCAGAATACTCCCCAGATGAGGCTTGCCATCTGGGCTGCGGCTTTGAGCCATGGGGATACGGAATTCAGATCATCGAGGTAACCGGCCAACGCGACAATGCCGCCTGCTCCCGCCAGAGCAATGAACACATTATCCGGCATCAGGTTGGCGGCATACAGGATGAAAATGCCTGCGTAAAAAGCAATAATGAAGGCCAGGCCACCACCGCGCGGGGTCGGTATTGTGTGCGAACTTCTGTCATTTGGCACATCAAGCGCATGTTTGCGTTTAATAATGAAAACGCTCAGGATGGCGGAAATAGTGAATGAGCCAAGCAAGAGAAGATACATCTGGATCATGTCCGTTTGGGGCTGGATAAGATATGTTTCAGCGTCTTTTGCAATTCTTCATCAAAGCTCTTTGGCGGTGACCAGGAAAGCGTGGTGCGGGTGTATGTATCATCAACTTCCAGCGATCCAAAGAGGCGATTGGCATAGCCGGATATCACCGGCAGACGCTTTAAAATTTCCTGCACTGGTTTGGGCAAGGCAAACAGGTGTATTTTAACCCCCATGGTGCATGCAATTTTGCGCAATAAATCCTCGGTTGACACCGAGGGACGATCGGCGATGAGAAAGGTTTTTCCCCCCGCCTTGTCATGGTCCATGAGACACACCAAAAGATCGACGGCATTTTCAAGACCGACCAGAGAGCGCTTGTTGTTTGGTGCTTTAAGTGGAAGGGGAATGCCCTTTTGAACCAGATTTATCAGCCTGCCGAAATTTCCGGAAACACCGGCACCAAAGGCCAGGGGAAAACGCACTATCGCCAGTTCAAGCCCGTGTTGATCAGCAATCTTAGCCGCGTTTTCCTCAGCCTCAAATTTGGAGCGGGCATAGGCTGTTTGCGGATCTGGTTGAGAATGTTGGTCAAAGGGTTGTGCGCCGCTGAGTTCTCCCAGCACCTTGATTGTGCTGGTCATGATGACGCGTTTGACACCTGCATCGGCTGCCGCTGTCATTAATTGCAAGGTGCCTTTGGCGTTGACGCGGTCATAATCTTCCGCGCTGATACCCGCATCACTGCCTTCGCTCAAACCGGCGAGATGATAGATTATATCAACGCCTTTTACAGCATCGAGCCAATTGGTATCGGGGCCGATATCACTAATCAAAAAACACGGTACTTCCAGATCATTCATATACGATCTGACACAGGCGCGCACATCGACACCGCGTTCAAGCAATTTGCTGATCAACGCGCGTCCCAGAAATCCGGTTGCTCCTGTCACCAGTACAACGCTCATCATCGCCCCTTAAAATGTGCCTCAATAGCAAATGTTATACCGGATAAAGACCATAAATTGTTAAATTGGCACACTAATTTTTTGAGTTTCACAAACCTTGCGCAAGTCACACTATAGCGCTAGATTGGCGTCAATTTTATTTACACAGGATTTAAAAACGTGGCTTTAGAACTCCCCGATCTCCCTTATGCCTATGATGCACTGGGCACTTATATGTCAGCTGAAACGCTGGAATTTCATCATGACAAGCACCACAATGCCTATGTTGTGAATGGCAACAAACTGCTTGAAGGTTCGGGCCTTGAGGACAAATCTCTGATAGAAATTGTCCAGGGTTCGTTTGGCTCCAACGCCGGATTGTTCAACAACGCTGCCCAACATTACAATCACCTGCATTTCTGGAACTGGATGAAACCCAATGGCGGCGGCGCTATTCCCGGCAACCTGGAAGCCAGAATTATTGAAGACTTGGGCTCTGTCGATGAGTTCAAGGCAGCTTTCACAACAGCAGGTCTCACTCAGTTTGGTTCAGGCTGGGCCTGGCTGGCGCTCAAGGAAGGCAAGCTCGAAGTCATGAAAACCGCCAATGGCGAGAACCCGCTGGTATTTGGCGCGGTACCCTTGCTTGGGTGCGATGTGTGGGAACATTCCTATTACATCGATTACCGCAATGCCCGGCCTGACTACATCAAGGCTTTCCTTGATAATCTGGTCAACTGGGACTATGTGGCTGAGTTGTTTGAAGCTGCAAGCTAGAAATTAACACCAATAAAAAAGCGGGGCCTGGTGTCCCGCTTTTTTATTGTCCAAATGTAATTTCAAAAGATCATGCGGATTTAATTTCCTGCAAAAACTGGTCAACCTCTTGTTGCAGAGAGACAAGTTCAACTGATAATTCTTCTGATGTGGTGACGACAACATCGGTGGCTGATTGCGTATCTTCGACCGCAGACTTCACATTTTTGATTTCATCATTCACCGCATTGGTTGCCTGCGCTGTGGTATCAATATTTTGCGCAATTTCCAGTGTCGCCTCCCCCTGTTCTTTGACGGCATTGGCTATGCTTCCGGAAATTTCACTTATTTTATCAATCGTAGTGGTTATGCCGCCAATGGTTTCTACCGCCTGGCCTGTTGCCGATTGAATTTCCTGAATCTGGATTGAAATTTCCTCAGTTGCCTGAGAGGTTTGCGCTGCCAGTGATTTGACTTCAGAGGCAACGACCGCAAATCCTTTGCCCATATCACCGGCGCGCGCGGCCTCGATCGTCGCGTTGAGTGCCAACAGATTTGTCTGTTCGGCTATGTCATTGATGAGGCTGATCACCTCGCCAATTTTAACCGACGAACGGGCCAGGCCTTGCATCTGTTCATTGGTGTTTGATGCTTCTGTTACTGCCGAGGCGGTAATTTCGGTAGATGCGGTTACCTGCCTGCCAATTTCTTCAACCGAATTTGCCAGCTCTTCTGCAGCTCCTGCCACAGCCTGCACTGTCTGCGAGGCCGTATTTGATGTTTCGACCATTTTGTCGGCACTGCGCCCGGATCCCTGAGCCACAATCGCCATCGACCCCACCTCATTTTTCATCGTCGAAGCATGATCGTTTAAGGTTTCGAGTAACTGCCTGATTTTACTATCAAAACCTCCGGTGATCTCGGCTATACGCTGGGTTCTTTGTTGCTTCTTGTTTTCTCGAGCCTGGTTATCTGCTTCCAGCTCTAAACGCTGCTGGGCCTGATCTTTAAAGATCACAACCGACTGCGCTATGGCGCCAACCTCATCATTGCGACCGGTTCCGGGGATTTCGACATCGCCGTCACCGCCCGCCAGGCGCTTCATTACGGCTGTGATCTGCTTGAGCGGTTTGGTTAGACCTTGTGTTGCCAAAACAATTGCCGCTACCAGCATCAGGCCAATGATAATGGCTCCCAAAATGAGCTGATTGCTCAATCTTGCACCGCCTGCCAGCTGGCTGTCTATGACGGAAGAAACTTCCAGAACACCCCTGACATCGCCAAGCTTCCAATCGGTTTTGGGCGAATCGGCACGTGAATTGTGGCAAGCCACACAGCCCTTGGCCACCATTTTGTCAGCAATGGCTACGCGGACGATTTCCTTGCCATTGCGTGTTTCGCGACGGGAAAAGACGCTATCAGGTTTGGCATTGAGAGCTTGCCATGCCTCATTTTGAAAGGCATCAAGTTTGCGTTCCTTGCGAATTGGAAATGGAAATTTGCTGTAGAGGTTTAAGGTTGTGTCGCGACCCGCCATCAATGCGCTCAAATCATGAATGAATGT
>CAZJUF010000132.1:0-8414 GCA_964549055.1 uncultured Hyphomicrobiales bacterium
TCTATAAAGGCAAAAACCGTTGGAATTGATTGCACTCGTAGTTGCGATGCCAGTTGCTGGTTTTCTTCGGCATCAATTTTTACCAGCTTCACCTTGCCTTGAGCCGCCATGACAGCTTGCTCAATTGCCGGCCCAAGCTGTTTGCACGGCTCACACCACGGCGCCCAGAAATCGACAATAACAGGCACCTGTTTGGACGCCTCAATAACGTCCACGGCAAAACTCTTGGTATCGCCAACCTTTATCAGATCTTTCATGGCATTCTCGGCGTTGCCGCCTAACAGTATTTCACTCATTTATCCTGTAACTCTCCTGCAAATTGCACGTTATGTTCTGGCCTGATTATATCCTAAAATGGTAACGGTGGTGAGATAGTTCAATCATGGTGTGAACAACACGTGATTATCCGGTCAATTGATTTCGTTATTCGATGTCAACAACAAGAGGCTCATGACCGCAGGTCTTGATAAAAACCAGCAGATCCCGAGAAGCCGTTGTTATGGTTTGTTCATTGGTTAGCGGATGAAAGTTAAGTTTTTCATGTGCCATCATCTTTGCGTCGAGGACAACATTGACGCGGGCCTCACCATCATTGATAAGGGCAAACGGGGTGACAGAGCCCGGTGTAACCCCCAAAACCTCCAGCATCAGCTCAGGTTTGCCAAAACTTAAACGCGCTGAGCCGATTTTACTGTTCAGTGTTTTCATGTCAACGCGAGCATCTTCAAGACAGACCACCAGCCACAATTTTCCCTTTTTGTCCTTCAAAAACAGATTTTTGCAATGACCACCACTTATTTCCCCGCGCAATTGCCGGGATTCTTCCACCGTGCCCAGAGGCGGATGGCAATAGAGGTCATAAGAAATATCAAGCCTGTCAAGCTCTTCGAGAAGCAGTTGCGGGGTCAGGGCCATGGTGTCTTTTGTTCCAAAATTGGTATTCTCAACTTTTAATGCATTTTGTTTGACGGTTTCTATTGCATTTACCAACATGTTGCGCAATAACATCGCTCGATCCAGACGTTGAATTTAAAATTCAACAAACGCCGGAAGTCGAGCGGGCGTAGCTCAGGGGTAGAGCACAACCTTGCCAAGGTTGGGGTCGTGAGTTCGAATCTCATCGCCCGCTCCAATTTTCAACGATATATCAGCCGTTTGCGGCATTGCTATCTTTTAGTAACGTTGGGCGAGTGATACGTGAAGTGTCAATACATCCATCAATCACCTGTTTTGCATTCTCCAATTAAGTTGGACCCAACGGTGTATAGGGTTCTGTAATACGGCAAGTTTCAAATCATCAATGCCGTGCTATTGTCAATTTTCATTCCTAGAACGTTTTTATATAGTAATTGGCAAAATGTCTGATCATCTGGAACAACCATATCCGCTAGCGAAAAAATTCTACTTCCGCTTGTTTCCTGCATTACTTTTCTTTTTTGCACTGACCATCGCACTGGTTGGCTTTGTTATTGAAAAAAGCTCGGAAAAAATTTATTTGGAGCGGGCAACAAAAGTCACTGAAAACATTGCAAGAGACATCTCACTCCAATGGCCCCTTATTTGGCAACAAATTCTAAAAGGGCAACCCATTTCCAAAGCCGATCTCGCCAAGCTATCAAAGGCGTTTTCCAAAGAGCAGCTTGAATACAAGCTGATTGGCCTGAAAGTTTACGCGCTTGATAAGAAGATTCTATATTCACACAAAATTCAGGAAATTGGCAATTTAGAAGACAATCAAGCACTCAGAGCCGTTATTGAGCAAGGCACGCCATCTATTGTCACCCACAAGGAAAAAGATGGATCGAAGGTTTTGGAGCTATATATTCCATACTATCAACAGGGGAAAATTGCCGCCGTTTTTGAATTGTATGAGTCTACCCACGGCGAATATTCATTCATGCTAAAAGGGTTGTTTTTTCCAATTATTCTGTCTCTTTTGGCGACTTTGGGAGTTTTAACTTTACTGTTTTTCCCAATCGTTAGATCTGCTCAGCGAGAAATTGAAAAGCGCACCTCCATTATAATTTCCATGCGAAAAAGGTTGGAAAAACTTGTCTCACGTCGAGCCGTTTCCGCAATGCAGGAAAATCAGCCCTCGCAGGGCAAAAGTGAAATGGAAATCGACATCACTGTTTTTTATTCAGACATTCGAGGGTTTACAGCATTTTCTGAAAACCAGTCTCCTGAACGCGTTTTCAGAACGTTGAACAGTATAATTGATATTCAGGTACAGGAAATTGAAAGTGAAGGCGGCGATATAGATAAATTTGTTGGTGATGCTGTTTTTGCGTATTTTGAAGGTGAAAACCGTTGGGAGCGCGCGACACGTGCTGCAGTTTCCATTCAAAAAAAACTATCTCATTCAGAACACTCTCTTACGGTCGGAATTGGCTTGTATTCCGGGCCCGCTGTAGCTGGATTGTTAGGTTCTGGCGATCGAATGGATTTCACAATAATCGGCGATACAGTAAATGTTGCGGCCCGATTATGCTCGAATGCATCTGGCGGCGAAATCATAGCTGACAAAAAAACCATTGAGTTGGCTAAGCTCAACGATTTCAATGATGACAAAACGATATTCGTAAAAGGGCGGCAAGCCGAAATCGCAATTTCAAAATGGCAAGTGAATGATTGAAAGAAGTTGATCTGGTTTTATGCCATGACAGCCTGTCATTATCGTGATCTTGACATCGTCACCCGACCGTTTGAACCCCTTATCAATTTCGATATTGCCATCCTTTTTCCTGCCAATCGCCCGCGATCAAAACTTGCATCAGAATTCGCCCAGGCGGTTAAAAAAGGGATGCAAAAATTCCTGGTTGAAAATTAGAAGCAAGGTGTTGTGTTTGTAGAAAAAGCTGCAAAAGCCACAGCATGACAATATTCTTCAACCTGAAGCCGACATTGTTGAACGAAAACGGGCAAGGGCAATCAGAAACAATACAGTGCCGATGGCCAGCATTATCAACATTTGAGGCCAGACAACATCCACCCCCGCCCCGCGAAACAGAACAGACTGGGCAAAGCTGGTAAAGTGGGTTGAAGGTGAGGCCTGCATAATGATTTGCAGAAACTTCGGCATTCCCTCCAGTGGCGATGTGCCGCCGGAAAGCATGTTCATGACAACAAAAAACGGTATTGCCAGCAGGGCAAATTGCGGCATGGATTTAGCAAAGGTGGACAACACAATACCAAGAGCAGTCATTGCATATAAAAACAAGGACGTGCCCAGAACAAACAATGGAATTGAACCGCTGATATGAACCGCCAGAACGCCTTGAACAACAACATAAAGCGATAAGGTCACGGCCAGGATAATTGCCAGCCCGTTGGCCCATATTTTGGCCAGCATGATTTCCCCCGGTGTCACCGGCATCACCAGCAGATGTTCAATCGTGCCGCGCTCGCGCTCGCGGATAACTGCGGCACCAGACAGGATAAGCGACAGCATGGTAATGTTTGAGACAACCTGCATAACGGCCATAAACCAGCTTGACTCAAGATTGGGATTGAACCGGGTGCGCATGGAAATGGTAACTGCCGGTTTGGTGTTTGCGCCTGATTTGCTGACAAATTCACCGATTTCCCTGTTGATGATTGTCTGGATATAGGCGGCCCCGTTTCCAGCCAGTGTCATGGCGGTTGCATCAACGTTAACCTGCAGGGTTGGCTTGCGTTGCGCCATGATGTCGGCCTGAAAATCAGGCGGAATATCAATTACGAATGCATAGCGGCTGGCGTCCATTGATCGATCAATTTCTTCCAGTCCGATGAGTACTGGTTGCTTGAAATAAGGTTTAAGGAATGACGCCCGGATTTGCCGCGACAATTCTGACTGGTCTTCATCCACAACTGCAATTGAAGCATTGCGCAGCTCTGTCTGAACACCGGTTGCCACTGTGTAGATTGCAAAGGTGAAGGTAAATATGATCAGGAAAATCAAAACCGGATCGCGCCGCAAACTGTTCAGCTCCTTCAGACCCAGCCGATAAATATTTTTGAATGACCGGCCCATCATGCCTCCTGTTTTCGCAGAAACAAGGTGGCCAGGGTCCAAAACAGCAAACAGAAAAACCCGATCCACAAATAGTTTTGATAAAGCGAGGCAAACCCGAGACCCTTGTTAAAAACCCCGCTGGTGATATTCTGAAAATAAAGTGCCGGAAAGGCATGGCCGACAAACCAGCCGCCGCCTTCAAGGGTCGAGACAGGATACATCATGCCTGAAAAGTTCAGTGTCGGGATCATGACAATAATGGCTGATCCGAAAATTGCGGCCAGCTGGGTCGAGACAAAAGACGATATAACCAGCCCCAGAGAAGTGGCTGCAACCGCAAACAGCATCGCGCCGACAGCAAGCGCAAAAAAGTTTCCGGTAACCGGCACATCGAAAAACAGCACCATCAGGGCAACAAGACTGGCAAAACTGATAATACCAAAGCCGACATAGGGCAGTTGTTTGCCAACCAGAAATTCCAGCTTACTGGCCGGTGAAGCATAAAGGTTTGTAATCGAGCCCAGCTCTTTTTCGCGCACGACACCAAGCGCCGTTAACATGGTGGAAAACATGTACATCAACAACATCAAAACACCGGGCGAAATGGCAAAGACACTCAGGAATGCCTGATTGTACCTGAACCGGGTTTCAATATCGGCCAAAGCAATCGCAGATGCACCGCCTTTTTCCTGCCGGTCAAATTCAGCCAGATAACGGGCGAGAACGCCTTGCACATATCCGCGCGAGGTTTCTGCCTGAAAAGTAACCGCACCATCAAACCAGGCACCAACATCCGGGGTGTGACCCTTTAACAGATCGCGGCCAAAATCAGGTGGAATGATAAGGGCAAACTTCAGCTCGCCATTGCGCAGCCGCTTGTCCAGCTCGGTTCGATTGGTAATCGGTGTTTTGCGGTTAAAATAGCGTGAGCTGGAAAAGTTCTCAAGGAACGTCTGGCTTTCCTGCGATCTGTCCTGGTCGAGCACCGCATAGTCGAGTTTTTCAACATCAAACGAAATGCCATTGGCCATGGCAATTGCCAGAATAATTGGTCCAAGCAAGGCAAACACCACCCGAATGGGGTCGCGTACCAGCTCCATCGCCTCGCGGCGCGCGAATGCCCACATGCGGTTTGGCGAAAAAAGCCTGGGCGGAAGGGATGTTGCCTTTGCCAGTTCCGGCGCCCGTTCTGTTTGCGATGCATCGTCCACAGGCGCATCGCCACTGGCCTCTTTAAGATAGCCAATAAAGGCGTCCTCCAGCGTTTTTGCCCCGCGTGCCTTACGCAAGGCATCCGGCTTGTCCATTGCCAGGATTTTTCCTGCATGCATCAAGGATATGCGGTCGCATCGCTCCGCCTCATTGATAAAATGGGTTGAGATAAAAATAGTAACACCGTCATTGCGCGACAGGTCGATCAACATTCGCCAGAATTCATCCCGTGCTATGGGGTCAACCCCTGAAGTGGGTTCATCAAGGATGAGCATTTCCGGCTGGTGAATGACCGCAACCGCCAATTGCAATCTCTGACGCACACCAAGGGGAAGACCTTGAGGCAGTTCATCGCTGACATCTTCAAGATCAAACCGCGTGATCATTTCTGCAACCCGGGATTTGCGTAGCACCTTGGGCAGGTCAAACAAGTCCGCATGCAAATCAAGGTTTTGTCGCACAGTCAGTTCGCCATAAAGCGAGAATGATTGTGACATGTAACCAACCCGGCGGCGCGTTTCCAGATCATTGGCATCAACCGTCTTGCCAAACAATTTTGCCGTTCCCTGCGTCGGCGCCAGCAGACCGGTCAGCATTTTCATTGTCGTGGTTTTACCACAGCCATTCGAGCCCAGAAAACCAAAAATCTCTCCACGCTCAATTTTTACACTGACCTGATCAACAGCCGTAAAGTCGCCGAATTTCATGGTCAGGTTTTCTGCTTCGATTGCCAAAACACCTTCATGGGCAACTCTTGGTGGTAGTACAACAGCGCTGTGGCCCTGGCGTTTGGCCTCCGGCAACAGGGCAATAAAGCCTTCTTCAAGTGTTTTGGCACCCGTTTGCTGTTTTA
Source organism: uncultured Hyphomicrobiales bacterium (assembly GCA_964549055.1). GTDB lineage: Bacteria > Pseudomonadota > Alphaproteobacteria > Rhizobiales > JAJFHR01 > JAJFHR01. The sequence goes on from CAZJUF010000132.1 coordinate 6,063, forward strand.
TTTCATCAGAAGTACCAACGGCCAAAACTTTTCCATCATCCATCGCAATCAGGTGATCAAATCTTTCTGCTTCCTCCATGTAGGCGGTTGCCGTAATGACACTCATATCGGGCCGCCGTTCGCGAATGCGGTCGATGAGTTCCCAGAATTGCAGGCGCGACAAAGGATCCACGCCAGTGGTCGGTTCATCCAGAACAAGAAGATCCGGGTCATGAATAAGGGCGCAGCAAAGGGACAGTTTTTGTTTCATGCCGCCTGACAGTTTACCCGCCGGGCGATTGGTGAACGGAGCAAGCCCTGTGCTTTGCAACAGGTCTTTGATGCGCCAGGCCCGTTCCTTTGCTGTTTGTCCGAACAAGCGGCCAAAAAAATCAACATTTTCAAATACCGACAAGGTCGGATAAAGGTTATGTCCAAGACCTTGTGGCATATAGGCGATTTGCGAACAAACCGCATCGCGGTGTCTGGTTTCAGCCATGTCACCATCGAGCACCTCAACACATCCCTGTTGAATTTTGCGCACCCCGGCCATCAGACCCAAAAGTGTTGACTTGCCGACACCGTCAGGGCCAATCAGCCCCACCATTTCTCCGCGCGGCACATCAATGGAAACGCCATCAAGTGCTACCGTTTCACCGTATCGGTGATTTACTGATTTTATTTTTGCAACAAAATCCTGCGTGTCAGCCATCATCAGAACCCTGAACTTCAGGCAATTTGACTTTCAGGTTTTCCGGCCATCCAGCTGTTGGTGAAAGCCTGACATAACCGACACCGGTAATGCCTGCCTTTACCCGTTTGGCATATTTTTTCAGCACTGCAACGGGCAAGCGTAATTTGACCTTGAACATCAGTTTTTCGCGTTCATTTGCGGTCTCTACATACTTCGGGGTGAACTGGGCCTCAGAAGCGACAAAAGAAACCGTTGCCGGCACCACATATTGAGAAGCTGCATCGGGAACAATGCGGGCCTGCGCCCCGATTTCCAGTTTTCCAGCATCGCGGGTGGGTAGAAAAATCGTCATATAGACATCTGTCAAATCAAGGACGGTAATGATTTTCCCCCCGACCCCGACAATTTCGCCTGGTTGGGCAAGGCGATATTGCACCCGCCCGCTGACAGGGGTTTTGAGAACATAATCCTTCAGGTTTTCCTCAAGCCTTGCGGTGCGTGCAATGGCTACCTTTATTCCAGCCTCTGCCCGTTTTACACCTGCTTCAGCAGATTTTACCGCAGATTTTGCAGCCAGCCGGGCGGCATTTCGCTGTTCAACCTTTTCAACGGTTGTATAGCCTTCCTCGCCCAGAACGCGTGATCGTTCATATTCGCGTTGAGCCAGTGTCAATTCGCTTTTTCGCTGGGAGAGCAGCGCAATCGCCTGATCAAGTTGTTGTTCAGCTTCCTCAGTTGCTGCGCGCGCCTCCAGAAGCTGGGCTTCAATATCTGCCGAATCCATGCGAACCAGAATCTGGCCTGCCGTCACAACATCGCCTTCATCAACGAGCACTTCCTTGATGCGCCCGGCGTATTTTGTTGCGATATCGGTCCGCTCAGCCTCAATGCGTCCGTTTGAACTTGCAAACCCCGGGGGCAAGTCAGCAGGCCTGAACTGTTGCCAGGCAAAAAATCCACCGCCGCCAATGGCAATGGCCACGATTAGAAATAGTCCTGTTTTCCAGCGCATGATTTGCCCTTCCTGTTTTAGCCGTGGTCAGCTGAAGATTTATCGAAAAGTATTGTTCCGCAAAAGGATTACTGTAACACTTTTTGTCATCAACCTTGAAACTGCTTGACAGGTATATAAGTTAGTTATTACTAACTAACAAGCAATGTTTATAAAAAGCAGAAAAAAGATGACCAAAACCCCTGAACAACCAAAACCCGCATGGATTAATTTTATCGCGGCTATCGCCTTGATTTTTGGCGCGATGACGCTGTTTTCGGGAGGCTCGGTTTTGTTTATAGACGGACAGGCCCGAGCTGATGCCGGAAACTATGTGTCGTTTGTTGTGTGGTTTAATTTCATTGCCGGGTTTTTTTATATAGCGGCCGGTATGGGCATTATTTGCTGGCAAAAATGGGGGCTAACCCTTTCCAGAACAATACTTGTTGCCACAGTAATTGCCTTTATTGGCCTTGCCGGCCACATCGCGACAGGTGGCAGTTATGAAATGCGCACTGTCATAGCCATGGCTTTGAGAAGTTTTGTCTGGTTGGCGATTTCGTTTGCCGTAGGAGCGGCCTGGAACAAGACTATGCAAGACCATGCATCGCCATAATCAAAAGCCGACAATACAAAACCTGTATCAAATCATTCCTTCACTCATGAAAACGGACACATAATGTCAAAA
>CAZJUF010000133.1:0-8371 GCA_964549055.1 uncultured Hyphomicrobiales bacterium
GCCTGGTTTTTGGTAAACAAAATCAAGGGTCGTAAGTAATCCAAAACTACCCGATTTTTCAATGCCTTATAGATATTTATCAAGTTAAGGCTATGGATCAGCATAGCGAATCAGATCGTTAGAAACATGGACTAAGGATCTGGCAGAAAAGGGTTTTTTCCCCTTGCCGGGAAATCTCGCTGTTTTCGGACTTTTTGGCGGCGTGGGCACGATGCGCCACGCCGCCAAAACCTCATCATAGATGCCGTGGGCGTTTAGCCACCCATTCCAGCACCAGTGAAGTGATTTTCCAGAGTATCTTCGTTTCTTTGTCGAACCACCCTTTATCCGGCAACGGACTGCTGGCCCGGCGGCATTCTGTCGCGCCGCAACCGCCAGGTTTTCCACGATGCTGCCATTTGCAACACGATTATGGTGGTAACCAGTCCCGCAAACGGCCATTGCGCCCAGTTTGGCTCAGGTACGGCGCGATGATAATCCTGAAAATGCAGGTAGAGGAAATAGGCGGTGTGAACAACGATCAACATCCACAATACATAAGCGCTTTGTTGCAGGTATTTCCAGATCGGTCCGCTTAAAACCCGCTGGCTCCAGTCGCTGGACGATAGTGCCAGCACCAGTCCATAGAACAGGGCGACAATGCCAATGACGTTGGCCAGACCAAATCCCTGTTGCAGCATGATGTAAACGCCGGAAGGGTGAAGCTGATAGCCAAAAAGGCGGATCAATTCCCATTCGACCCAGCCGGCGAGGATGATAAAGGTGTGAATAATAGCCAGTATAACACCATAAATGCCGAATTCGCGACGCCACGGAATAGCCGCCCGCGCCCTTGGCATGAGACGTGATATCGGACCAATCGCCATCGAAAATGCAATCAGCATCAGGCTCATGTCGCCAATGGCGCGGTTCCAGCGATGCATCTCCGACCATTGCGCCCGCGATTCCAAAAACGCGTAGGTGCCTATGACGGAAATAATGATTACCAGCAAGTGTCGGGATTTCCAGCCGATTTTGAGCCGCTTTGATGTTTTAACTGTGGTGCTCATCGAGTTTTTGCCATCCTTTGTTTCTGCCGGAACCATCAGGAAAATCTGTGTCCGGACGGATAGACGAAAAATTGGTTTTTTTCGTGGCGGGCTCCAACTGGTTTTTCATACTCAATTTTCGCGCAGGATCAAGTATTTCCCGGATCAGTTTTTTTACCAGTGCCGGGGTGAAGTTTTCAAATTCATTTACATCGATCAAAAATGCACCGGGTCCGCCAATAACAAAACGACGGTAATGACTGGTGACGCCAGCGGACGGGGCAAATCCCTTTGGGTCCGGTCGTGACGACAAAATCGGCAAACCGTTTATGGTTATGCCGCGCAAAATAGCGTCATCACGGGCATCCCACACAGGGCGCCCGTCACTGTTGGGGCCATCACCTGAAACATCTATAATCTTGCGTCTGGCAGTAAAGGAATTGGTCAGTATCTGATTTACCGAAAAATCAATGAGGGCGCTGATCGATGTGGATGGCGCGGAACTGAGTGGGGAATTTGCAATTCTGCGGGTAAATGCCCGGGCGCTTTTCAAATCCTGCAGGAGGGTCCAATCAGCGACCACGCGCTGAAATGACCTGCCGGCATATTCAATATAAATAACAGCGATGCGGCTTTTTGGCCCCGATCTGATCGCATCTATAACATAAGGGTGAACCAGTGCGCGAAGATAACCATCTCTTTGCAGGCGCGCTTCTACGTCATCGACGCTGCTTGAAACATCAACGGCCAGAACAAGTTCAAGGTCGACTTCTATCGCAAGACTTGCTCTGGATTGATAAATGATGCCAAATATTGCCATCAAACAGATCAGCGTAAATCTTATGAAAGTTGAGGTCATGACGCAATCTACACCGGAAAGGCTTCGCCGACCAACATCTCTGTGCCGATCCTGGCTTTTTGTCGCCGGAGCAGAACCCGACGCCCACGCCCGCGCACTTGAAAGTGGTGCCGACGTTTTATTGATAGATCTTGAAGATTTTACCCCGGCGGCAAGGCGCGACGAAGCGCGTGACCTTCTCTCTGATTTTTTTGTCACCGCAAAAGCCAGAGGTTTTGTCGTTGGTGCGCGCATCAATCCTCTGGAAACCGAAGACGGCCCCCGAGACCTCGCTGCTGCCGTCATAGCGGAGGCTGATATTGTGGCTATGTCAAAGGTTGCGACAGCCCAGCAGGTTAAAACGCTTGGTATGGCCGTCTCAGCCCTTGGTAACAAAAGCGTCGAACTTCTGCCAAATGTGGAAACAGCACGCGGGCTTTTGAATACGATGGAAATTATCGCCGCAGACCCACGCGTTAGCGCCTGTCTGGTGGCTTCCGAAGATATGGCCGCAGACCTGGGTGCTGAACGTGGAAAAGATGGCCTTGAGCTGCAATATGTCCGGCAGAAATTTCTGGTGCAATGTGTCGCCTCAGGGGTTCTGGCCATAGACTGCCCCTATACCTGGAGTGATGTTGACGGTGCGTCCAGCGATACTGATTATGCCCGCCGATTGGGCTATCGCGCCAAGTCCATCATTTCGTCCCAGCATGTCGGCGTCGTCAATGCCGGATTAACCCCCGATAGTGAGGCCATAGCAAAAGCCCGCGAACTGGTTGACGCCTATGAAAGCGCCCGGCAAGCAGGTGAAGCAGGCGTTGAAGTCGCCGGTATCCACGTTGAGATGCCGATTTATATGAACGCAAAAAGACTGATTGAGCGTGCGGAAGACCTGAAACAGGCAGACAGGGCCAACAGCCTGTAATTTACAGAGTGGCAAAAAACATTCAACCAACTAGTTGACAATTGTCGTGCCGTTTGCTAATTCAACCAAATGGTTGAGAATGATAACAAACATCTGGATGCGACATTTTCTGCTCTGTCGGATCCGACCAGGCGGGCAATACTTTCGCGATTGGCCCTCAATGATCTGACGGTGACGGAAATTGCCGAACCTTATGAAATGTCGCTGGCAGCTGTTTCAAAACACATTGGCGTTTTGGCCCGGGCGAAGCTTGTGTCGCAACATAAAGAAGGTCGGATTCGGCGTTGCAAGCTTGAACCGGCAGCACTGAATGCTGTGGCCAACTGGATAGAATACTATCAGAGGTTCTGGCAGGAAAACCTGCAATCTCTCGAAACCTATGTGGAAAAACTGAAAGACTGAACTGCGGTATCCGTGGTTCTTATATGGAGAAAACACAATGAATGTTGCAACCAAACCCCACCTCGACCTCTCAATAAGGCGCACATTTAATGCCACACCGCAAAGACTGTTTCGCGCCTGGACCGAGGCGAGCGAATTGGTCAAATGGTTTGGCCCCGAAGGTGTCGTGACGGAAAACGCAAAAACCGATTTGCGCATCGGTGGTGCCTACAGCATGACCATGCGAATACCGACCGGCGATGTGGTCGTTCATCATGGTGTTTACCGCGAAATTATAGCCAACGAGAAACTGGTTTTTACCTGGGTGCTTGATGGTCAAAATTGCGAAGGCAGCGAAGATGAAAATTGCGAAACCGTTGTCACAATTTTTTTCAACGAGCGCGATGGTGCAACCGAACTCGTGGTCATTCACGACTTCCTGCCGACGCAAAAAGCTCGCGACAATCATGAATTCGGCTGGAATGGATGCCTGGAAAATCTCCAGGGTATTTTGAGCCAGGAAGCCTGAGCCCCTTGAACCAAAACCATAACCCAGGAAAAAAACCATGCACCAGAAAATTGCCTCACCACAAGAATGGCTCACCGCGCGCGAGGAATTTCTTGTTAAAGAAAAAGCCTTCACCAAAGCCCGCGATGAGTTGAGCCGCCAACGCCGCGACCTGCCATGCGTCAGGGTCGAAAAAGACTATGTGTTTGAAGGAGCTGATGGCTCGCGCTCAATGAACGATCTTTTCAATGGCAAAGACCAGTTGATTGTCTATCATTTTATGCTTGGCCCCGATTGGGAGGAGGGGTGTACGGCCTGTTCCTTCTGGGCCGACAACTTTGAAGGTATCGAGGTGCATCTCGCCCACCGTGATGTGTCGCTGGTGGTCGTTGCCGATGCCCCGCAGGCAAAGCTGGCCGCCTACAAAAAACGCATGGGCTGGACCACATCGTGGTTTTCTGCCCACGGAACTGACTTCAACAAAGATTTTCATGTGGCCTTCTCAGCCGAAGAACTGGACGCCAAAAACGCCTATTATAATTACCGTAACGGGCCATTTCCGGTTGATCAGGCACCGGGCATCAGCGTCTTTTTGAAAGGTGACAATGGCGATATTTATCACACCTATTCCTGCTACAGCCGCGGCCTCGACATGCTCAATGGCGCCTATCATTACCTTGATCTGACACCCAAAGGACGCGACGAAGCAGACCTGTCATTTTCCATGGCCTGGCTGCGTCGCCATGACCAGTATGAGGCCTGATTACAGGTCTTGTTCTGTGGTTTTCTTTCAGCCATCTCTGTGCTAGGAATTTTCTTTTCAAATCACAGGAGGCCATCATGGCATTGCCGCAATTCATCATGGTTGATAAGGCGCCCCAACCGGTTGCAACATTTTCCCATGCTGCTGAAGTTGACGGATGGGTTTTTCTCACCGGCCAGATGCCAACATGGCCGGGCCAGCCTGATAAAGCTTTACCTGAAGGCGTTGATGCCCAGACCCGGCGCGTGATGGACAATCTCAAAATTGTCCTCGATGGCGTCGGTCTGGGTTTGGAAAACGTGGTCCAGGCGCGCGTTTATATAACCCATTTTGAACGCGACTACGAAGCCATGAACCAGGCCTACCAGAGCTACTTTGCCACAGGAAAACTGCCCGCGCGCACCTGCATCGGCGTAACCGGTCTGGCCGTTGGTGCGCTTGTCGAGATTGATGTTGTCGCCCGGCGACCCTGACGTCAAGCGCGCGCTATATCAACAAAGGTTTCATTGTAACACGCACCGTCTTCAATATCGGTGCGCACCTGTGACGAAATCAGCGCATTGACGGTCTGGTCGGTTGCACTTGTCGCCAGCCATGTGCCCTTTGGCGAATACAAAACACGCGCAGGCACTGCATCGGTGATGCGGGCGCTCAGGTGCACTTCGCCTTGCGAATTCCATACCCGCAGACTGTCGCCTTCCTTGATCTTGTATTCTTCAGCATCTGCCGGATTGATTTCAACGACCTCCTGACCTTGAGATTGCGAACACCCGCCAAAGGTGGCATTGGTACGTTTGGATGACGATGGTGAAATAATCGAGAATGGCAAATCGCGGACCACGGGCTGGAAGCGCGGCAGACCAAAGCCAAAACGCTCCTCGAGATCATCGCAAAACAACTCGATCTTTCCAGATTTTGTCGCCGGAACAACGGTTTTGCACATGATCATCGGCTCACCTTTGGGCGCGGTCATGGCCAGAGCATTATCCAGTGGAATTTGACTGGGGCGTGAGCCGCCCAGACGTGGATCCTCATTGTCAAAAGCATCATCCATCAGCTCGGTGTCGCTGGCCTTGAACATCGCATCATCAAAGCCAAAACGTGCCGCCAGACGACGAAAGATTTCTGTGTTAGGCAGACTGTCGCCGACGCAAGGAATGACTGCTTCAGCGCGTTGCAGGTAGCTGTGACCGTATGCACCATAAATATCGGCATACTCAAAATGACTGCTGGCGGGCAGAATAATGTCGGCGTAAGCCATCGAATCAGTCATCGCCACATCACAACCGACAACAAACAAATCTTCGCGCGACAAAGCCCGGCGCATGCGATTTTGGTCGGGATGAGTGCCGACCGGATTGTGATTATATATCATCACTGCTGAAATCGGTGGATCGAGCGTTTCATCAAGCAGGTGTTTGGCCACATCGACAATGTTGAACGTGCGCGTTCCTTCAGGAATAAGATCAGGTCGTTGCAGGCGATCTGTGGTTTTGGCAAAGGCCAGTCCCGGTTTGGCAAAAACGCCCGCTCCAAGGCGTCCGTGATTTCCGGTCAATGCCTGTAATGCCATCGCCGCACGCAGCCCCGAGCCGCCACTTTTACCACGCTCGATACCATTGCCGACAGATACGGCAACGTTTTCAGCCGCCATATACCATGAAATTAATTGCTGGAATTTTTCAGCTTCAATGTTGCAAAGATTTGCAACATCTTCGACACTGTGCTGGCGGGCTTGCGTCATATAGGCATCAAATCCCTCAACCCAATGCTCAATGAAGTTGCGATCAAGGCCTTTCTGGCGCTCCAGTTCAGCCGCCATCGCCAGCGCCATAACCACGTCCGTACCGGGTTCAATCTGTAAATACAGGTCGGCCTGATCAGCGATTTTCGTGCGTTTGGGATCAATCACCACCAGTTTGGCTCCCTGGGAGCGGGCGGTTTTTATCACCCGGGCCAGATGCAGGTTTGATACGGTCACATTATTGCCCCAGACAACAATCAGGTCCGCATGTTGGGCCTGTTCTGGCGCCATGCCCGGTGCCGCACCAAACAAACTGCTGTATGCCGTGCCGCGCACGATGCCACACAAAGGCCCGCGATTGAGCAAGGTTGCGCCAAGCTTATAGAAAAATCGCCGATCCATGGAACCACAGGCCAATTCTCCGTGCGGGCCGGAATAATTGAGCGGCAAAACGGATTGGGGACCGTGTGCCTTGATTGCTTTGGAAAACCCGGCGTGTACCGCATCAAGTGCATCTTGCCACGACACAGCTTCAAATTTGCCAGAACCCTTAGCACCGATGCGCCGCAACGGTGTCGTTAGCCGGGCGCTGCCATGGACAAATTCAGGATAAGAGCGCGCAACCTTGTTGCAGATAACCCCGGCGGTATAGGGGTTGTCATGCGAACCACGCACCTCCAACAGCTTTGTACCATCGGTTTTCACCGACAGGCTGCAGGTGTCAGGACAATCCAGAGGGCATACGCTTTTAGCTTCAATTATATCGGGTGAATTTTCCATGCGGCAAATGTCCTTTAAGCAGATCAATATCTGAAAAAAGAATACAGAATAATCGGACTGTTAAAAAGGGCCAGTTTTTAATAAATTGATAATACCACTTAATGATCATTGAAGTCATGCAGAACCTGTCTTCAACTGCGCGACTTCGGCTTCAAGTTCCGCGATCCGCTGAGTTAGTTTGCTGGTGGCCAGTTCAACCGTTTCAAGGTTGAACATCTGCGGAATGTATTGTGGGCAATTGACATCCCAGGCGCTGATGTCAAACAGGAACACGCGTTCAGGCCGCGCTTTGGTGCCGGGATCAACCAGTTTTTCAAGCAGTTGGGGATCACCTTCAACAACGCGAAGTTTCCCCCACAGTTTAATGCGTTTCCGGTTGGTGTAATCCATCAGGAAAATATAGGCCTTGTCATTTTCAGCCGCATTACCGATGGAGATATATTGCCGGTTGCCGGCGTAATCCGCAAAGCCAAGAGTTTTTTCATCGATGACTTTTAAAAACCCCTTGGGCCCGCCGCGATGCTGAATATAGGGCTGGCCGTCTTTGGTGGCGGTGGCCAGATAAAGGCTGTTGCGCTCGGAAATGAAAACCTCAAGCACATCTGTGACCGTGTCACTCCAGTCGCGTTTTTCAGACATCTTTTGATAATTTGCGCGCGAGCCGCGCTTTTCCTGCTCAATTTTGACCGCCGGTGTAAAGGCAATATCGGAATTTCGCGTTGTCATGGGTTATCCTTCCTCAACGCCGATGCGGCGTTCACTCTTTTCAATTTCAATATCATTGGCGCTCATGTCGCGACGGCGCATCAGGCCATCATCATCAAATTCCCAATGTTCATTACCGTGACTGCGATACCATTGACCGGTTTCGAAGTGTTGCCACTCATACTCAAAGCGTACCGAAATGCGATTATCGGTAAAGGCCCAAAGTTCTTTCATCAATCTGTAGTGTTTTTCCTTTTGCCATTTGCGCGTTAAAAACGCTTCAATGGCTTGCCGGCCTTTAAAAAATTCCCCACGATTGCGCCAGTCTGAATTGAGCGAGTAGGCCTTGGCGACGCGCTCAGGGTCGCATGAGTTCCAGCCATCCTGCGCAGCCCTGACCTTGGCGCGTGCGGTCTCCTCGCTAAACGGCGGGATTAATTTTTGTGACATCGCAGTTTACTCCTGTTGTTATATTTGATATAACACATGTACCGATCGGTACATGTTGTCAAGAGTGCTATGGATATATTTTTTCACAACGCTATAAGAGCTACGGATCAGGCTAGATGAATGGGTGAATTATGAGTGCCTCCAAGCGCGACGTGCTAATTCAGCGCGCCTTTAAAATCTTCCATGAGAACGGCTTTCATGCCACCGGTATGGATAAGCTGGTAAAACTGACAGGCGTTTCCAAGACCG
>CAZJUF010000134.1:0-8354 GCA_964549055.1 uncultured Hyphomicrobiales bacterium
TATTCAACCCCCAAAGCCTCTTTTCGTTTTTTCGCCCAGGCGCTTATCAGGCGGTCGGCTATGATGCCGATGGCGGCGATGCTTAAACCTGCCAGCAGGCCGCGACCGGTATCAGCCGTGGGCAGGGCACGATAGATTTCCTGACCCAGATCACGTGAGCCGATCAGGGCGGTGATGGCGGTCATGGCCAGTGCCATCATGATGGTCTGGTTGATGCCGAGCATGATTTCGGGCAGGGCAACCGGCAGTTCGACCTTCCACAGTTTCTGGCGCGGGGTGCAGCCGTTGGTGAGTGCTGCTTCGTTGATCACCGGGGGAACTCTGATGAGACCAAGATAGGTGTAGCGCACTGCCGGGACACTGGCGTAGGCGAGAATAGCGAGGATGTTGGAAAGATCGCCGACCTTGAACAGCATAATCACCGGGATCAGGTAAATGAATGACGGGAAGGTCTGCAAGGTATCACACGCCCCCATGACGAAGCGGGCAACGCGCTCATTGCGGGCTGACCAGATGCCGATGGGTACGCCGATCAAAACACAGATAATCACCGACGAAAAGACGAGATAAACCGTCAACATGGCCGGCACCCAAAAACCGGTGATGATGATCATGGAAACGAGAAATCCGGTGAGCCAGGCAACGCTGGCACCGCCAAGGCGCCATCCCGCCAGCATAACCGTGCCCAGAACCACCGGCCATGGCAGCCACAGGAAGAAATCACGCAAGGGGATGAGCATTTCCACGGTGATGAAATCTCGCACCGGTGAAATATAGGGGTAGGCCTCCTTGGAAAACCAGCGCAGGGCATAGTCCATGTCGCGCCCCAGGGTGATGGTCATCTTCTTGGGTAATATTGCCCAGGCGGAAGAATATTTTGCCAGGGCATAGGAAACGACCAACACAGTGATGAATGCCAGAATATGCCTGTGTCGGAACGCCCATGTTTGCTTTACCTCCACATGCTGGGGCTGGCGATGGGCGAGAGCTTGAGACAGACGATCCAGAACCACTGCAATCAGGACAATAGCGAGACCCTGTTCAACGGCGGCTCCGAGGCGCAATTGTTGCAGGGAGAACAGCAGTTTTTGTCCCAAACCTGATGCCCCGACCAGTGAGGCAATCACTACCATGGCGAGAGTTTGCATTATCACCTGATTAACGCCGAGCATCAAAGTTTGATGCGCGCTTGGTAATTCGACTTTCCATAACAACTGCCGCGGGGTGCAGCCGGACATGGCACCGGATTCAATAATGTCGCTGGGCACTGTTTGCAGCCCGAGGATGGTACAGCGCGCCATCGGTGGCATGGCGAAGATGACCGTCGCCATCATGGCAGGCACCTGGCCAAAGCCGAACAGCACCACAATCGGTACCAGATAGGCCATGTGCGGGGTTGCCTGCATTAAATCAAACATCGGTGTGATGATGCTGGCGGCGCGTTTTGAGCGCGTCACCCAGATGCCTAAAAACAGACCGATGATGGCAGCAACCGGAACCGATACCAGCACGATGGAAAGGGTGCGCATGGAATCTTTCCACAGGCCGAAAACCGCCAGATACAAGAAACATGCTGCCGAGAATAAAGCCAGCCGCCAGCCACCAATCCAGTGACCGACAATGCCGATGCCGACCACAATGGCCACCCATGGCAATGGCGGCATTCCCCAAGAACGCACGCCGCGATATAGCAGGTATTCGGTCCAGGTCAGAGGTTGTTTTAAAAACCAGGCGATGGCCCGGGTGAGGTCGCGAAACTTGTAATCACCGATGCCGGCTTCCTTGCCGAGCCAATTGAAAAACTCCGTCAGCCATAATTTAAGCGGTATTACCCATTCAGCCGGCCAGCGGCTGGCACCTTGCCAAAGGCTCGCCAAAATCACCCCAAAGGCAAAAACAGCGGCGAATTGCAAGACCACACTGTATTTTTGAACCAGGCTGGAATTATTATGTAACGTGATATCGCTCACGGGGCGTCGGTTCCAAACAGGGCGTCAGACATAATCTGACGCGAAATCTGACCGACAATGATACCTTCATCGTCGACCACGGGAACGGCTGCGTCAGCACCAATGATCTGTGCGGCGATGGTGCCGATCTTGGCATTGGCTGGAACACTGTTTTCCGGTTGTGATTTCTGGCCATCGCCAGCCGGTTCCATAATTGCCTTGGCCGAGACTATTCGGTCTCTGGGGGCATTTCGGGCAAAAGCTGCGACGTAATCATCAGCCGGGTGTAATATCAGCTCTTCCGGTGTGCCCATCTGCACCATACGACCGTCCTTCATGATGCCGATACGGTCAGCCAGTCTGGTGGCTTCTTCAAAATCATGGGTGATGAAAACGATGGTTTTTTTCAGCATTTTTTGCAGGCGTAAAAATTCATCCTGCATTTCGGCGCGAATAAGCGGATCAAGGGCGGAAAAAGGTTCATCTAAAAACCACACATCGGGTTCCACCGCGAGGCTGCGGGCAATGCCAACGCGTTGTTGTTGACCACCGGATAATTCACGCGGGAAATATTCTTCACGTCCGCCCAGTCCCACCAGATCAATCATTTCGCGGGCGCGTTTTTCGCGGTCCTTGACGCTCATTCCCTGAACTTCAAGCGGAAAAGCCACATTGGATAATACTGTGCGATGCGGCAACAGGCCGAAGTTTTGAAACACCATGCCCATTTTGTGGCGACGCAATTCTACCAGTTCTTCAGGGCTTGCCGCGAGGAGGTCTTCGCCTTCAAGTTCTATTTCTCCGCTGGTGGGATCATTAAGGCGGGTGATACAGCGGATGATGGTTGATTTTCCCGAACCTGACAGGCCCATGATGATGAGAATCTCACCGGCATGAACATCAAATGAAACATCCTGTACCGCCCCGATGTATCCTTCATCCGAGAGATTTTGGGCTGAGGGATTGTTGTTGTGCCGCTGCATGAACGCCTTGGGGGATGGTCCAAAGACCTTCCAGACATTACGGCACTTTATTTGGATATCGGTTGTCATGCAGGCTGCCCTCCCAAACTGCCACTCCTCACACTTGCAGGTGTGTTATAATTTATCTTTGCGCATAAACGTCCCGGAGTCCAAATTTGAATGAGGGCGCTGCGATCAAAATTTAAAAAAGCCAGACAAAAACTGAATTTTGTCTGGCTTGATTGTTAGTGCTGTTTTTTCAAAACGAAATTTATTTCTTCCAGCTGGCTATCAGACCGGCGTTTTCTGAAATCCACTTTTCAGCAGCTTCTTCAGGAGACAGGCCATCAACATCAACCATCACGGAAGCGGCGGCGATTTGCGCATTGGAAAAATTGATCTTCTGCATAACGCCCCAGGCAGCCGGGAACTGTTTGGCCAGACCCTTCCAGGCAGCCTTTTTGAGCCAGGCTTTTTTGGGAGCACCACAATCATTGACCATGTCCGGGTTCATGCCCCAGGATTTGTCAGTGGCACACTTGTCACCATCTGGATCGGGAAAATCAATGAACATGCCTTTGAATTTGGCTTCAATGAAATTCGGTGTCCAGTTGAACAATACGATTGGTTCTTTACGGTCATAAGCTGATTGCAGCTCCGCCCACAAAGTTGCGGCTTGACCCACATTGATTGCAACAAAATTCATTTTGAGAGCTTCAACGCGTTCGGCATAGTTTTTACCCCAATCCGCAGGTGGCCCGACAAAGCGGCCCTTGGGCTTGGTTTCGGCGGTGGCAAAAATAGATGCGCATTTGTCCAGAGCTTTCCAATCTGGCAGGCCGGGACATTTTTCAGCCACATAACTTGGTACCCACCATTCTTCGCGGGTGACGGCATCATGAGTTCCGGCATCTACCATGCCTTCTTTCAGGCCTTTTTCAAAGGCTGATTTCATCGAGCCTTCCCAGGCTTCAACTTGAAAATGCATGTCGCCATTGGCAATAGCGGTGAATTGCAATTGTGAATCCGATGGCTTGTATTCAACCGTATAGCCCATGCCTTCCAACACTTTACCAACAACGTTGGATAACACCAGCTGGCTGGTCCAGTTATTTTGAACAATAATAATTGGCTCATCTGATTCAGGTACTGTCTGGGCGCTAACGCCCGTAATCATCGAAGCGGCAAAAAGAATTGCCGCCGATGTTTTAATAGCTCGTTTTATCATGGTTTCCTCCCCTGGAAGTTGTGGCTGATTGAATGGTTAGAACTCAGCGTCTCGGGAAATTGTAGCGATTGTGTGTTGTGACTGTTGTTCCCACGGCAGAATAGCGCATTTACTATACCAATTCAATACCAAAATGAACCACGGGCTCATCCAATCCAAAACCTGCTATGAGTGATTACAGGCGAATTACATTGACCGGCGTATATATGGAATTAGAAACACGATGCAGGCGGCGAGGAAAAATACACCGCCGATAAGGCTTGGAATATCGCCGCTTTTGAGGCTGGACCAGATAAAACCCAGCGAGGAAATAATGAATAAGACCCAGCCGGCAATTATTAACTGGCGATCGGAAAATGTCATTGCGGTTCCTTCTGGGTACATGGTTCGTTATGGATGCGCATAGAATACGGGTAAAAGGTCATTCGGGCTCGATGTGTTAGTGTACACGCAAACTATTGGTTGCGATAGGATCATAATTGGTTCACAATTATTGTGAGACTGTAGCAAAAATTCAAACCTCAGCAAGCGGGAAAAAGAAAATGAGTGAGAAGATTGCCATCATCGGCGCGGGACCTTCCGGCCTGGCACAATTGCGGGCGTTTCAGTCAGCGGCTAAAAAGGGTGCGGATATTCCTGAAATTGTTTGTTTTGAAAGGCAGGATGATTGGGGTGGCTTGTGGAACTACACCTGGCGCACGGGCGTGGATGAATATGGCGAGCCGGTTCATTGCTCGATGTATCGCTACCTGTGGTCAAATGGTCCCAAAGAAGGTCTGGAATTTGCCGATTATTCTTTCGAGGAACACTTTGGCCGCCAGATTGCCTCTTATCCGCCCCGCGCTGTCTTGTTTGACTACATCAAGGGGAGGGTGGAAAAAGCCGATGTGCGCAAATGGATACGCTTTCGCACTCCTGTGCGCCATGTTGCCTACGATGAAGCATCAGGTAAATTTACGATAACGGCCCATGACTTGACCAAAGATCATGAATACCGGGAAGAATTTGATTCTGTGATTGTCGCTTCCGGGCATTTTTCCACACCGAACGTGCCTGAATTTGAGGGGTTTTCAACCTTTAACGGCCGCGTCCTGCATGCTCATGATTTCCGCGATGCGGTTGAATTCAAAGACAAGGACATCCTGATTATCGGCACCAGCTATTCTGCCGAAGACATTGGCTCGCAATGCTGGAAATATGGCTGCAAGTCGGTAACGGTTTCCCACCGCACAGCACCCATCGGCTATAATTGGCCGGACAACTGGAGCGAAGTGCCGCTGCTGCAAAAGGTTGAAGGCAATACGGCAACGTTCAAGGATGGCAGCACGAAGGATGTGGACGCCATAATCCTGTGCACCGGCTATCAGCACAGTTTTTCGTTCCTGCCGGATGATTTACGTCTAAATACGGCAAACCGTCTGGCAACGGCTGACCTTTACAAAGGTGTGGTGCTGACGCGCAACCCCAAGATGTATTACCTCGGCATGCAGGATCAGTGGTTTACTTTCAATATGTTTGATGCCCAGGCGTGGTACGTGCGTGACATTATTATGGGTCGTATTGATGTGCCTTCGAGCGAAATTATGGTCAAGGACGTTGAAGACCGTGTGGCGGCCGAAGATGCGCTGCCAGATGATTATGCCTGCATTAAATATCAGGGTGATTATGTGGCCGAACTGATTGCGGAAACGGATTATCCCAGTTTTGATCTTGATGGTGCGTGTGATGCTTTTTACCAGTGGAAGAAGCATAAAAAAGAAGACATCATGGGTTTTCGCAACAACAGCTATCGTTCAGTCATCACCGGCACTATGGCACCGCTGCACCATACGCCGTGGAAAGAAGCCATGGATGATTCGCTCGAAAGCTATCTGCAAATCAAAGATAGCTGAAGTCAGCAATTTAAGCCGTACCGGAGGGGCCCCCGTCTGCGAAGCCTGAGAAGGTTTCGCGGATGTACGGTGGCGTCGAAATTCCCGAATTGTCACCCTTGTTGATGTTTGCCATTTGAGATACTGGCAAACGTGTCTGCGACATCTGACCCAACGTTTTGATAAGGCCAAAAGCGGGTTTGTTATTAAAGATTTAATAATGATCCGTTTAGATTGCAACTAAAGTATAATAATAAAAATAGGCTTGCAACCCTAGGTTTTCTATCAATAAACACCTCAACAATAAATTGATATTCATGTAAGTGAATATTTTGAAATGCGCGTGTTTTAGCCAACATTTGCACAGCGCATAATTATATAAAAATGTGGGCAAGTTTTCTGTTTGATTGGAGGCGGCTGTGCCGAAAGATGTTTTTACTACCGGGTCGGAGGTTTTTTTCAAGGACGATGAGATTATTGTTTCCAAGACCGATTTGAAGGGGCGAATCACATATGCCAACCGCGTATTCCTTGCCATTGCCGGGTACAGCGAGCGCGAAGTTCTTGATCAACCGCACAGTCTCATTCGTCACCCGGATATGCCACGATGCATTTTCAAAATGCTTTGGGATACAGTTCAGGAGGGCCGGGAGATTTTCGCCTATGTGATCAACCGTTGCAAAAACGGCGATCACTATTGGGTCTATGCCCATGTTACGCCCAACTTTGACGAAGACGGAAAGATTACGGGTTATCATTCAAACCGCCGCGTTCCCAATCGAAAAGTGCTCGATGATGCCGTTATCCCCTTGTACGGGGAACTTATGGCCACCGAACGAAACTGCGCTAACCGCAAACAGGGACTGGAGGATTCTCAGTCTATGGTCTCTGCTTTTCTTGCCGAACGAAGCATGGCGTATGATGAGTTCGTTATGACACTTGGGCAAGAGCAGCGTCGCGGTTTTCGTTGAAAACCAGCCATCAGTTGAACTTTCCGCCAGGCGGAAACAATAATAAAATCCCGAAAGGTAGATGAAGATGATAGGCCGTAAAACACGTAAAGCCATTACCAATATCCGTGAGGTTTGCGAAGCGGTGGCCGCAGGCGATTTTGACGACCGAATACTGAACATTACGGAAAAGGGCGATTTGGGTGAGGCGATGCATGCAATCAATTTATTGATTGACCGCACGGATGCCTATATGCGCGAATCCAAGGCCTGTCTTGAATATGTTGGACGCAACCAGTATTTCAGGCTGATCGCCGAAAAGGGCATGGTTGGATCGTTTCTGGAATCGGCTGAGACGATCAACAAAGCCACCTGGTTTATCAAAGGGCGAACCGAAAAATTTGAAAAAACTGCCAATAACTTTG
Organism: uncultured Hyphomicrobiales bacterium; assembly: GCA_964549055.1. Classification (GTDB taxonomy): domain Bacteria; phylum Pseudomonadota; class Alphaproteobacteria; order Rhizobiales; family JAJFHR01; genus JAJFHR01. The sequence goes on from CAZJUF010000134.1 coordinate 7,386, forward strand.
AAATCCAGATGAAGGAAGTGGTTGAATCTGTATCCTCTTCTGTTGACAAGCTTCAGGAGGTTTCCGAAACAGTCAACAAATCTTCGAATGCCGCCAATGAACAATCTTTGACGGGGTCGGCGGGAGCGGAAGAAGCTTCTGTCAATATGCAAGGTGTTGCAGGCGCTACCGAGGAACTCACCTGTTCCATAGAAGAGATTAATCGCCAGGTTGTCCAATCCGCTGAAATCACGGCGCTTGCCGTTGAAAAATCACGTCAAATGAATGAACAAATAGAAAGCCTGACGCAAGCCTCACAAAAAATTGGAGATGTCATCAAGCTTATCAACGATATTGCCGCCCAGACCAACCTTCTGGCTTTGAATGCGACTATAGAAGCTGCGCGTGCAGGTGAGGCGGGAAAAGGATTTGCAGTGGTTGCCCAGGAAGTGAAAAGTCTGGCGGCTCAAACAGCAAAAGCCACTGAAGATACCAGTGCCCAGATTGACAACATACAAAACACAACCAAACTTGCCGTTGAAGCCAACGCCGGGATCAGCGAAACAATTGCCCGGGTCAACGAGATATCGACAACAATTGCCAGTGCGGTTGAAGAGCAAAGCATGGCGACACAGGAGATTGCGCGCAATGTCGATGAAGCCGCCATCGGCACCACTGAAGTGAGCGCCAGTATTGCTCTAGTTCGCGAGGCGACGGATGAAACCCAGCAGGCCGCGGTCAAGGTTTTACAAGCCTCCGGCGAAATCTCACAACAAGAAGAGGTGTTGCAGAACCTGCGCGATGAAATGAATGGGTTTATAGCGGAAATCAGGAAAGTTGGTTAGAGCCGCTATCTTCTGGTCTTGCGAGATTGCCGGTGAAGTCCGCTTACAAAAAAACGGGTGGGAAACAAAGTTTCCCACCCGTTTTTTGTATTGGTCGGAACGGCAAGATTTGAACTTGCGACCCCTTGACCCCCAGTCAAGTGCG
>CAZJUF010000135.1:0-8312 GCA_964549055.1 uncultured Hyphomicrobiales bacterium
ATGGCGGGCTGGATGTGGGTCTATCAGGGCGGTGATCTGTGGACCGGGGTTATGTTTGCGGCTCTGGTGGGTGGGGTTTTCGGCCTGGTGCACTCAATTTTCACCGTTTATCTGGGGCTATCCCAGCATGTAACCGGCATCGGGGTGACGATGTTTGCATCCTCCTTGAGCTATTTTATCTATCGCATGATGTTGCCTGATGCGACCACGCCACCCAAAATTATCCCGTTCAAGACCTACCCCATTCCCGGATTGTCAGAACTGCCCATTATCGGCGAGGCCGTGTTCACCCAGACACCGATGACCTATCTGGCGCTCCTGTGCGTGCCTATCGTCTGGTATATGCTCTATCGCACGCCGGTTGGTCTGGCAGTGCGCATGGCGGGTGAAAACCCGGTGGCGGTAGAAGCGCAAGGCATTGACGTGCTTGCCATCCGTACCGGTGCGGTGGTTGTTGGTTCAGGCCTGATGGCGGTTGGCGGGGCCTTTATTACCATGTCGGCTTTTGATGCCTTTTTCTTTGGCATGATCAACGGGCGCGGCTGGATTGCCATTGCCCTGGTGGTGTTTGCCTCATGGCGGCCGGGTAAAGCCTTGCTGGGAGCGGTATTGTTTGCTGGTCTCGAAGCCTTTCAAGTGCGGGCGCAACAAGTCGCCGGTGCCTCAATCCTGCCCTATCAGTTTTATCTGATGCTGCCTTATCTTCTGTCCATCGTCGCCATGGTCATTATGGCCAGACGGGCGCGCTACCCCAAAGCTTTGCTGGTGCCATACCGGCGCGGTGAGCGGGTATAGAGTTTTTCTATTTATACCGGATTGAATTAATTAAAAACGAGAGGCTGTAAATGCTCAACGACACTGACGCTAAATTCCTAAAACTTGCCTATGACGAAGCCAAAGCCGGATATGAGGAGGGCGGGTGTCCGATTGGTGCGGCTTTAGCGTCGGGAGATAGGTTGATCGCTTCGGGCCGCAACCAGAGGGTGCAGCAGGGTGATCCGATTGCGCACGGGGAAATGGATTGTCTGCGCAAGGCCGGGCGGCAAAAAAGCTACAAAGGTATGACGCTCTATACAACGCTGAGCCCGTGCATGATGTGCTCGGGCACGGTCATCCAGTTTGGTATCGAGCGCGTTGTTATTGGTGAGGATGTAAACTTCGAGGGAAACCCGCAATTTCTGCGTGATCGTGGAGTTGAAGTTGTGATCGCTAACGATGCGGATTGTGTTGCGTTAATGAAAAAGTTCATTGCTGAAAAACCTGAACTGTGGCTCGAAGACATAGCCGAGGATTAAGTTGCATTGGGGATAACTTAAACAGCCGTCGAAGGCTGTGGTTTTTTTGGTTTATGATGGCGCCATAAAAATCAACAGGGTTCGTTCTCATGCATGAAAATCTCACCGTTGTAGACCATCCGCTCATTGCCCATAAACTCACATTAATGCGCGATAAAAACGCACCTTCTGCTGTTTTTCGGCAATTATTGCGCGAAATATCGCTGCTGCTCGGCTACGAAGTGCTGCGCGATCTGCCACTGACAACAAAGACGATTGAAACCCCGGTGGAAACGATGGAAGCACCCATTCTCAAGGGTCGCAAACTGGCGCTGGTTTCCATATTGCGCGCGGGCAATGGCCTACTCGATGGCATGCTCGATCTGGTGCCGGGGGCCCGCGTCGGCCACATCGGTCTTTATCGTGACGCCAAAACCCTGCAACCGGTGGAGTATTTTCTAAAGCTGCCCGATCATATGTCAGAGCGCGCGGTGATTGCGGTTGACCCGATGCTGGCCACAGGAAATTCGGTCGCCTTTGCAATTAAACGCTTAAAAGAATCGGGTGCCAAAGACATCCGCCTGATGACCCTGTTAGCCGCTCCTGAAGGCATAGAAGCAGTAGCCAAAAGCCACCCGGACGTACGCATCTTCACCGCCTCCCTCGACAGCCACCTCAATGACCACGGCTACATCGTACCGGGGCTAGGGGATGCGGGCGACAGGATGTTCGGGACCAAGTAGGGGCTGTAAAGGATAGATTAATACGGAAGTCAGCAATTGTGTATAAAATTGTATCAGGTGTGTAAATTAAGATAACCGGTTGACAGAATCATAGAATCCGACGACCGTGCGCAGCAGCAAGCAGCACATTTTTCTTTTTATGGAAAGGTGTGCCTTATGCAGAAAATCCCACCAAAGTTAGAAATCAGCATCGGCCAATCATTCAAAGCCTCCGCCAATGGCAGGTTTGCGATTTGTGCTTTGCTTGTGACTTTGGTGATCGCTGTTTTTGGCTATCTTGGTGGAGCAACAAACGGTTGGTGGTGATTTTATTGTATCGCAAACGGCGGTTTAACCCGCCTCTTTATGCGCATCCATATACGATTTCAGCACAGCATTGATGCGGGTCTGGTAGCCTTTTCCGGTACTCTTGAACCATTCTACGACATCGTTATCGAGGCGGATGCCGACTTTTATCTTTTCAGACGGCATAATAACCGTTGCCTCTTCCCAAAAACCCGGTGGTATTTCGCCTGCGTCCTGATCGCTGGCAGCAGCTTTTTGCAGTTGTTCTTCTGTCAGCGCCTTGACACGCTTTGAAAGCGGTTTTGGTTTTGGCATATGGTCCAGGTTTTTATAGCTGGTCACAGGTTCTTTCATAAGTTTGCCGGTCATTTTTACTGGCTCTCCATGCTGATATAATTCGGCGGCTATTACGGCGATGAGTGTAGACTACACAGAGCACAACACCGTCAAATTTACCAAGCGCAATCATGCGCTTTTCTCCATAATCTTTACGGGTATCAACCCTTTGCAAGACGGGACTTTTGAATATTTGTGATGCCTGAACGAAGTCAATGCCATGTTTGGCGATGTTCTTTGCTTCTTTAGCAGTGTCCCATTCAAAGCTCATTTGCTAATATAGACATTGTCTATGCAATTGTCTAGTCATGCACTTGATGTTCCCAGCGCTCTCACCGTCATCCCAGTGCTTGTCACTGGGATCCATTCCTCAAAATTTTCGGCACCATCAATCTTTCAACACTACTTCCAACCCACCAAATCAACGCCCGCCAAACAAACTGAAAGTGAGTTTTCAACCGAGAGTTCAGCGGTATGGATCCCAGTGACAAGCACTGGGATGACGGTGAGGGAGAAAGCTGAGATCGAATGCCTCGCACTCAATTCTTGACTAATTGAAAAAAATTTGATCAAATGGTCAAATTAATGTTTGGAGATGTGGGCGAGGGAGGTTGCTTGTGGCCAGTGATATTAAATCTTCTGAAATTGCCAGCGGACGGCTGCGTGCTGAGGAGTATGAGGCTAATTTTGTCGATCTTCATGCGCCTTTGAATACGCACGAAGCTTATGTGGAAGCTGACCGCTGCTATTTTTGTTATGATGCGCCGTGTGTGACCGCGTGTCCGACCAGTATTGATATTCCAAAATTCATCCGTCAGATTCAGAGCGGCAATCCGGTTGGTTCGGCTAAAACCATATTCGAGCAGAATATACTTGGCGGCATGTGCGCGCGGGTGTGCCCGACCGAGACCTTGTGCGAAGAGGTTTGTGTGCGTGAGGAAGCCGAGGGCAAACCGGTCAAGATCGGGCAGTTGCAACGCTTTGCCACCGATCATTACATGCGCGACCATGACCAGCCGTTTACGCGCGCGGAGCCTACTTCGAAGAAAGTGGCTGTTGTTGGCGCTGGACCGGCGGGGCTTTCGTGCGCTCACCGGTTGGCTTCTTATGGCCATGAGGTGGTGATTTTTGAGGCAGCGGAAAAACCTGGCGGGTTAAGCGAATATGGTATTGCCGCCTACAAGACTGTCGATGATTTTGCCCAGGCTGAGGTTGATTTTGTGCTCTCTATCGGCGGGATTTCGATTAAGCAGGGCAAAAAGCTTGGGGATGACTTCAGTCTTGATGAAATTCGCGGACAGTTTGATGCGGTGTTTTTGGGGCTTGGCATGGGCGGCGTCAATAATCTCGGGATGCAAGGCGAAGAATTATCCGGCGTGGTTGATGCCGTAGACTATATCTCTGATCTGCGTCAGGCCGATGACCTGTCAGTGCTGCCGGTGGGCCGCAATGTTGTCGTCATCGGTGGCGGCATGACGGCGGTGGATGCGGCCGTGCAAAGCCGGTTGCTTGGCGCTGAAAATGTCACCATGGTCTATCGTCGTGGCAAGGACGCCATGAACGCCAGCGAGTTTGAACAACAGCTGGCCCAGACCAGAGGCGTTAAAATCATCTTTTCCGCCCAACCGGTGCGGCTCATTGAAGGTGACACCGGCAAGATTGGTGCGGTGGAGTTCGAATATACATCGCAAGACAATGGTAAACTTGCCGGTACCGGCGAGACTTTCACCCTTGCGGCTGACATGGTGTTCAAAGCCATCGGGCAGCATTTTGTTGGTGATGGAACCGACGCGATTACGCTTAAAGACGGTCGAATTGATGTGGATGAAGATCGCCGCAGTAATCTTGAAGGTGTCTGGGCCGGGGGGGATTGTATCGCCGGTGGTGAGGACTTGACGGTCGCCGCAGTCGAAGACGGCAAGGTCGCGGCAGAAGCTATCAATCAGTATTTAGAGTCAGAAAGGGGTTAGGCACATGGTAGATATTCGCAGCGAATTTATCGGCATTAAATCACCCAACCCGTTCTGGCTGGCCTCAGCGCCACCAACGGACAAGGCGTATAATGTTGTGCGTGCCTTTAAAGCCGGGTGGGGCGGTGTGGTGTGGAAGACGCTTGGTGAAGACGGGCCGCCGCTGGTCAATGTCAATGGACCGCGCTACGGCGTTGTCCATGGGTCGGACAGAAGAGTGTTGGGTTTCAATAACATCGAGCTGATTACCGACAGGCCACTTGAGGTTAATTTACGCGAAATCAAACAGGTTAAACGCGACTGGACCGATCGTGCTTTGATCGTGTCTTTAATGGTGCCGTGCGAGGAACAGGCGTGGATTGATATTCTCGCCCGGGTTGAAGAAACCGAGGCCGATGGTATCGAGCTGAATTTTGGTTGCCCCCACGGTATGTCAGAGCGCGGCATGGGCTCAGCTGTGGGGCAGGTGCCGGAATATATCGAAATGGTGACGCGCTGGTGCAAGGCGCATACGCGCATGCCAGTGATCGTTAAACTGACGCCCAATATTACTGATATTCGTTTTCCAGCCCTTGCTGCGGTTAACGGCAATGCTGATGCAGTGTCGCTCATCAATACTATCAACTCGATTACCAGCGTTAATCTCGATTTGATGACGCCGGAGCCGACCATTGATGGCAAGGGTTCGCACGGTGGTTTTTGTGGGCCGGCGGTTAAACCCATCGCTTTGAATATGGTGGCTGAAATTGCCCGTAATTCTGAGACAAGTGCCATTCCTATCTCCGGCATCGGTGGCGTTACCACCTGGCGTGATGCAGCTGAGTTCATGGCTTTGGGGGCGGGGAATGTGCAGGTCTGTACCGCTGCTATGACCTATGGTTTCAAGGTTGTAGAAGATATGATTGACGGGCTTAAGGACTGGATGGAGCAATCTGGCTACGAAAAGCTCGATGACTTTATCGGCCGCGCCGTGCCCAATGTTTCAGACTGGCAATATTTAAATCTGAACTACATCACCAAGGCCAAAATCGATCAGGATCTGTGCATCAAGTGCGGTCGCTGTTTCATCGCTTGCGAAGATACCTCGCATCAGGCGATTACCGAGACAAAAGGCGGCCAGCGACATTTTGAAGTGATTGATGAAGAATGTGTCGGTTGTAACCTGTGTGTGACGGTGTGCCCGGTCGAAAACTGCCTGACCATGGAACAGATGACTTCGGGTGTTGACCCGCGCACCGATGAAGCAATCAACCCGGAATATGCCAACTGGACCACGCATCCCAATAACCCGGCGCGGGTCGAGAGTTAATTCACCTTCAGGCCATTTACAAGTATGGAGGTGATTGTTGATTGTGCATCGTCGAAGCATTTGTCCTTGCTGTGTGAGCTGCCCAAAACGGCTGTGATCTGAATGTCGAAATCGGCATAGTGCTGGGTGATCGCCCAGATCATGAAAATCAGATGATAAGGATCAACGGCGATTATTTTCCCCTCATCTATCCAGTGCTGGATGACCGAGGTTTTCTCATCGACGAGGGTTTTTAAGTCCCCCTCCAGTACGGATTTGACCATCGGTGCGCCGTGCATAATCTCATTGGCAAAGAGACGTGAGGCTTGCGGGTTTTGCCGCGACATTTCCAGCTTGGTGAGGGCGTATTTCAATATCTCGTCAACCGGGTCCCCGGTTGGGTCGAGTTCGACCAGAGGCTGCAACCACTGGTCCAGCGTTTGCTGCATCAGGGTAACGTAAATTTCCTGCTTGCCGCGAAAATAATACAGCACATTGGGCTTGGAAAGTTCAGCATGTTGAGCGATCTGGTCAAGGGTGGCGCCGCGAAAGCCAAATTGGGAAAAAATGGCCAGTGCAGCGTCCAGAATTCGCTGCTGGTTAATCGCCTGAATACGCGTTTTTTTCTTCGACGTTTCAGCGCGTTTCATCATAAAAATCCAAGAGAGTTATGTATTGACCGGGTGGTTGGGTGACTATAGTTTAAAATCTTATCAAATGATCAAATTTTTGCCGCTAAGGCCAACCCTAACTTTCTTTAATCGTATTTGACAGGAGATTTTCATGAACAGCGCCAGCAATCTTCGTACCAACGGTGAACGCCTGTGGCAGTCGCTAATGGAAATGGCAAAAATAGGCCCGGGCATCGCCGGAGGTAACAATCGCCAGACCCTGACGGACGAAGATGGGCAAGGTCGCGCCCTGTTCCAGAAGTGGTGTGAAGCCGAAGGTCTGACCATGGGACTGGATACCATGGGCAACATGTTTGCCCGGCGCGAAGGCACGGATGCGGGAGCGTTGCCGGTGATGGTCGGCAGTCATTTGGATACCCAGCCCACCGGTGGTAAATATGACGGTGTGCTGGGCGTGTTGGGGGGGCTGGAAATCATCCGTACACTTAATGAACTCAACATCAAAACAAAACATCCCATCGTCGTTGTTAACTGGACCAATGAAGAAGGCACACGCTTTGCCCCGGCGATGCTGGCGTCGGGTGTTTTTGCCGGTGTGCACACGCAGGACTGGGCCTATGCTCAGGAAGATGCCGAGGGTAAAAAATTCGGTGATGAGCTTGAGCGCATTGGCTATCGTGGCGATGAACCGGTGGGGGAGCGCAAGATGCATGCGTTTTTCGAATTGCACATCGAGCAGGGACCGATTTTAGAAGCTGAAGGCAAAGATATTGGTGTTGTGACCCACGGTCAGGGCCTGTCGTGGGTGCAGTTTACGCTCACCGGCAAGGACAGCCACACCGGCTCAACCCCCATGCCCATGCGCAAAAACGCCGGCCTTGGCATGGCGCGCATTCTCGAACTGGTGGATGAGATTGCCTGGAGCCACGCACCCAATGCTGTTGGTGCTGCCGGTCACATTGATGTCTATCCTAATTCGCGCAATGTTATCTCCGGGCGTGTTGTGTTCACGGTCGATTTCCGTTCGCCGGATATTGCCGTCATTGCAGACATGGAAACCAAATTGGCCAAGGGTGCCAAAACTATCTGCGATCTCATGGGGCTGGGGCTGGAGATGGAAAAAGTAGGTGGCTTTGATCCTGTCGAGTTTGACGAAACTTGTGTGTCCGCTGTACGCAATGCCGCTGAAAGTCTCGGCTATTCCCACCAAAACCTGATTTCCGGTGCCGGACACGATGCCTGCTGGGTAAACCGCACCGCCCCCACCGCCATGGTCATGTGCCCGTGTGTTGATGGCCTGAGCCACAATGAGGCCGAGGAGATTTCCAAGGAATGGGCAACTGCGGGGGCTGATGTATTGTTTCATGCCGTGGTGCATACGGCGGAGATTGTGGAGTGAAGGGGCAAGTCTTTTTGAAATGGAGAAATCAGGAACTGTTTACATACTTGCGTCCAAGAAAAACGGTACACTTTATGTAGGTGTAACCTCAGATTTACCGAGACGGGTAGAAGAACATCGAAACGGTACCGGTTCTGAATTTACGACAAAATACGGCGTTAAACGCCTTGTCTGGTTTGAAGAACATGCATTGATCGCCCAGGCAATATCCAGGGAGAAAACAATTAAAGGATGGTCACGGCAGTGGAAGATAAACGCGATTGAAAAGAACAACCCGCAGTGGAGCGATTTGAGATGGCAACTGGTTTGATGGTTCGGTTGTTTTGGCGAGCTTTGAGGAATGGATCCCAGTGACAAGCACTGGGATGACGGAGGTTGGAGATGA
>CAZJUF010000136.1:0-8289 GCA_964549055.1 uncultured Hyphomicrobiales bacterium
CAAATCCTTTGAGAACTTCATCAAAAATGTAAGTCGGTTTATCGGAAGGTTCACAGGTATCAACCAGCCGTTTTGTAATCCTTGCCACTGCCATTATAATCTCCTCGCTGGTAGCCACCTGGTAGCCACCGCGAAAAGAATTGGCAGCCATCGGTGGAAATAAGAAAGTTATAATAACATATATATATCAATATGTTAATGCATAGATATCCATTTATAGAAATCACCAGAAATGGCCATTTTATCGACTCATAACCTGAAGGTCGTAGGTTCAAATCCTACCCCCGCAACCAATCATTTCAAGGACTTAGCAGAAACGCTAGGTCCTTATTTTTTGCCGTAGGGGCAATATAGGGGCACTAGCAAGCGTAAAACCAATCTCCGCACAATTTGCGGAGAATAAAAGGCCTATTCTCCGCATGGCAGATAGGTCCACCATTTCCTGCTTTATAAAAGAAGCTTGAAACGCTCGCCTTCTGTAGCCGTACCGCATCATACCCTTTTCCTCATTTGCGGGTTTACTTACTTCTGTATTTCCGGTTTGAATCCAACAACCGACCTATGTGAGAGATGGTGTCTACGGAAGATGTGACCCCAATCCTGAAATTCATACTGCAACGAACGACAGTAATGGGGGGGGAAAAGCGAAATTTCGTTGTAAGTGCGAAGAATTTCGACAACTTCGCATAAGTTGACATTGGAGTTTGCACCTCAGCATTTATGCTCAAATCCGCTCAACCAAGCTATTGGCGCTTCTGTCGGATTTGGGATATCATTATTATTATCGTAATACCTTAACATCCAATCCATTTGGATTACGTCGGCAAAAATAATTTCCACAAGCAGCTACCCGAGCAGGGTGCAATAAAATGAAGACAAAGGCAAAGTGGCTGAATGGCAAAGGTATCGATCACGTTGGCGGTGTGCCTTATCACCCACAGACCCAGGGCAAAACAGAACGCTGGCATCAAACCCTGACCACGGGCACTTCTGTAACTCAGGGAATGGAACTGCTGACAAGCAGGCTGACCGGATTTTGATGCGGGTCTTGCGCTGTGACCGGGTTTAATGATTGATGCAAAAATCGGCCTACTCGAGTGTTGTCGCGAACGTGATTTTAAAGTACGTCATATTTTCTTCATCCCGGTTTTCCAGATGAATTTCTGCTCTATGCAATTCACATATTTTACTTGCCAGAGCAAGGCCGAGGCCACAGCCTATTTCAGCACTTCCGGGCAATCGATAGAAATGTTCAAATATACGTTGCTGCCTGTCTTCCGGGATGCCTGGCCCCGGGTTGCCGATGCGAAATATGACTTTGTTCGCGATGTTCTGCAATTCAATCTGGATGACCCCGACATCGGCAGAATACTTGCTGGCATTATCAATCAGATTTCGCAAAAGTACGAACAGTAATTCTTCAATTCCTGCGATTGTAATGTCTTGTTGAATATCGGCTTCAACAGTCTGGTTTCGCTCAGCCATCTGTCTTTGGAATTCGGTCAGGGTTTTCTGCAATACAATATCAAGGCGGACCTGTGAAAACTGCTGCTGTTGTTGTGACTGGGCTCTTGCCAACGAAAGCAGTTGGGAAACCAGGTGGCTCGCCCTGCTGACACCTGACACCAAATCCTCCAGCAACTGATGTTTTTCCATGCTATCAGTGGTTCGCATCGCAACCTGCGCCTGGGTTTTGATAGCCGCCAGTGGCGTTTGCAATTCATGGGCTGCGTTGTCTGCGAAATTCTTTTCGGTCTCCAAAACATTTTTTGTTCGCAACATCAAGCTGTTGAGCGCATCGACCAGCGGCTTAATCTCGTCGGGCATTTCCCCATTGGGAATTTCCTGCGTGGTCAATGGAGAAAGATTGTAAGGATCGCGTGATTTAATCAGATTGGACAATACAGAGATGGGCTTTAATCCCTTAACCACTCCGAACCAAACCAGAGTGGCGATGACAGGGACAACCAGCAGCAGGGGGATGAACATAAACAGGAGAATTTCCTGAATGATCTCAGCCCGAAGATTTTCGCGTCCGGCCACTTCCACGAGAATTTTATTCTTTTCGTCCTGAAAAGCAAAAATCCGCCACACCTTTCCCCCAAACGAATGGTTGGAAAAACCCGGGGACCGATAAGCGGATTTAAAATTTCGCGCATTTGGAGATGTTAGCGCCAGTTTACCATCAATCCAGATGCGGTAGAAAAATTCATTCTCGTCGCCATCACCAAGTATCGCATCATAATTGGTAATCTTGCGCGCATTGTCATCTGCATCTTCCTGTGAAGCCAGAGAAAGCAAAACCTTGGCCAATAATACCAATTGCTGGTCATAAATTTCGGCAGTTTCCTTTTTGGCAGCAAAAAAGGAAATTGAACCGGCAATAAGCAGGCTAAGTAACAACGGCACCAGAATAAACCGGAGCAAGCGGCGGCGTAAAGTACCGCTTCCAGAGAGGTTATTATTGTGTGTGGTTTTCAGTTTTTTCGACAACATAGCCGATCCCCCGCGCCGTCTTGATAAGGTTCTTTCCCAACTTGCGGCGCAGTGCTGAAATATGGACCTCTATGGTATTGCTTTCTATCAGTTCATCCCAACTATATATTTTTTCTTCAATATCAGACTTGCTGAAATACCGGTCGGTGTTTTTCAGCAAAATCTTCAGGATATCAAACTGGGTACGAGAAAGTTCAACAACCTTGCCGGCTTTGGTCACCCTTTTTGTGTTGATGTTTACTTCAATATCACCATGAGAAAGATAATTGTCGTTAAAAGCCTGCCCGCGACGAGACAGGGCGCGGATGCGCGCCAGTAATTCATCGAAATCAAATGGTTTCACCAGATAATCATCTGCACCGGCATCAAGTCCTTCAACCCGGTGTGAGATCGTATCACGCGCCGTCAGTAGTAAAACCGGTATTTTTTCACCTCTGCGGCGCATGTTCTGCACAAGCGCCAATCCGCTCATGCCCGGCAGATTTATGTCCAGCACCACAAGGTCGTATTGACCGGTCTCCATACCGAGTTCAGCGTCTTCTGCATTGGTCACCCAATCAACTGTATGTTCGGTTTTCAATCCGATATGAACGGCCTTGCCAAGCATTTCATCATCTTCAACGAAGAGAATTTTCATAAAAGACCGGTTCCGGTTTCAGGTTCATACGCGTTGCTTCAGGCCGGTGACCATGGCTTTGGCGAGGCTTTCACCATGCTTGCGACTGGCATAGATTACCCCGAGCACATGAGCGCCAACAAGGACAATACAGCCATCTGCACTCAATTCATGGGTAATTTCCACCCAGCGAATTCCCCAATAGGCATCAGTGGTGGACATCCAGCCGGTCACTCCAGTGACCAGCAATCCAAACAACAGCGCAAGGATCATAGCCCCACCCGCCGGATTGTGCCCAAGGTATCGGCGTTCACGCCCCTTTCGCATATCATTCAGGTAGGAGATAACGGCACCGGGTGATTTTACGAATTCGCTGAAACGGGCATATTTGCCGCCGATAAATCCCCAGATCAGACGCACAGTGATCAGGACCAAAACACCATATCCCAATATTTTGTGGAGCCATACAAAATCGTCACTTGTCAGCCATACGGCTGCAAATGTTGCGACCAGGCTCCAGTGAAAAATTCGGACAACAATATCCCAGACACGAACCATGTCCGGTGATTGACTATCACCGGACACAGCAGTTTTTTGTTTAAAGTGAAAGCTCATCAGTTTTGTTCGTTGCCGTTAACAAGTTTTCCATTGGCAGGGTTAAAGACGATTTCACGACGTTGACCCTCGATCAAAGCTTTGGCCTCGTAACAGGTTCCTTCGCGTTTAATGCTGCGCACCTTGTAGCCCATGGCATTCGCTTTGGCTTTTACGGCATTCATGGACATCCATTGTGCACGGGGGACTTTGGTGCATTCAGAGCTTTCAGCCAGCGCTGTACCGGCAAATGAAGCGGTTAATGTCAGTGCCAGAAGTGTTCGCATCAGAGTTTTCATTCCAGGTTTCCTCTTGTTTCGGGTTTGCAGATAAAACCAATAACCGGGCCATTCCGGCTCCGATTGCCATCGATTATCTGCGAGCCGGTTTAGGAGGTGAAACTGAAACCAACCTTAAGGAAACCCGGAAAATACAAAAAACTGAACTTCGAATTTTCTTCCTCCATTGAATGGATCGCAAAACCAAAAAAGAACTCCTTGAACCTTCAGTCTGGTTTCAGTTTCACCTCCTACATCTGTGGCCACAAACAAAATCAGGAGACTTGAGAAGTGCAGATTACCTTGAAGACTGAAAACGGCGACAACAATAAACTGCGTTACAATGCAAACCGGTTAAGGCGGTTTTCTACTTTATGCCCCAGCCTTGTATCGATAAATCGTTATCTGGCGCCCGAGCGCGAGCGGGTGGAAAATTTCATTTCTTCTGTATTCTATGACAGTTATGGGGCACGGATTAATCGGCATTACCCAACTCTTATGAGCATCAGAGATAGTACTGATGGCATTCTCGGTGCGCTGGGGTTTCGTCAGGCCGGAGAAGAAAGCCTGTTTCTTGAAAACTATATAGATCAGCCGATTGAAGCAGAAATAGGAAAAACCTACGGGCTTGACGTGGCCCGCAACGGAATTATCGAAATTGGAAATATGGCATCCCGGGGTGAGGGTGCCGCCATTTTTTTGATCCCGGCATTAATGGCTTACCTTAAACACCGTGGCTTCAGCCATGTCACGTTCACAGCCACCTCAAGTCTTCTTGAATATTTTCAAAAAATTGGCGTTGATCCGAAAATCATTTCACCCGCTGATCAGGGCCGACTTGCTGATGGCGGCAGGTCCTGGGGCAGTTATTACGATTCCAGCCCGCAGGTGATTGTCGGCAACGTCAACTTTGCCGCTGAGCGTCTGCACCGCTTTCTCGGAGTTGAGTTAAGCGCGCCTGACGCAGAGTTGTTTCCACGCATTCATCCAACAATTGTCACAGAAGAATAGAAGCAACAAAAATTATGAGCGCGGTAGTTGAGAATATCAAAACAGTGTCGGCCAGTGACCTCGATCGACCGGCAATTCGGTGCGGGGACATTGTGCTGGGTTATCACGACCTCTGGCAAAGGATCGAAAAACTTTCGCGGCAGCTTAACGCCGGTCCCGGTGTTGTCATTGCAACTGATATTATGGATCCTGTTGCATGGATTATCGCTGATTTAAGTCTGATCGAATGCCAGTCAATCAGTATCCCGTTGCCACCCTTTTTCAGCCCGGCCCAGAAATCCCACGCACTTAAATCAGCCGGGGCTGTCTGGCTTCTCACCGATCAAACGGACAGGGTTTGTAACGAGAGCCAGATAGATGTTGGTCAGGGACTGGTTTTGATTGCCCAACAACAACCCCGCGTCAGCCACCATGCCGGGACGGCTAAAATTACCTACACCTCAGGCACAACGGGCACGCCCAAAGGAGTATGTCTTTCCCAATCAGCTATGGAAACGGTCACGCGGTCTTTGCTGGATACATTGGGCAATGATGTTGCCCGGCGGTTTGGCGGGTTGTTGCCATTGTCTGTTTTGCTGGAAAATATTGGCGGTTTATATGCAGCCATGCTGGCCGGGGGGTGTTACTACGCCCGCCCCCTCACTCCTTCGATAGGCTTTGCGGCAACAGCAGCCTTTCTTTTTGACAACGCGATAACCAGTTGCATTCTGGTGCCTGAATTGCTGCAAGGCCTGCTCCAGCAGTTGGAAAGCCAGCCACAATCATTGCCGGATATGAAATACATAGCGGTCGGTGGCTCGAAGGTTTCACCAGCCCTTCTGGAACGGGCCGTCAAGCTTGATCTGCCGGTCTATCAAGGCTACGGGCTTAGTGAATCAGCGTCTGTTTCCTGCCTTAACAGGCCGGGTGAAAATCGTATCGGCAGTGTTGGAAAACCGTTACCCCACATGAAAATAAGCTGTTCTTGGGAAGGGGAAATCCTGCTGAAGGATCCGATGTTTTTGGGCTACACCGATGATGAACCCTCACCACGCCTTTATGCAACAGGTGATCTGGGCCATCTGGATAAAGACGGTTATTTGATAATCACCGGCCGCAAGAAAAATGTATTGATAAATTCTTTCGGCCGCAACATTTCACCCGAATGGCCTGAAAGCCAATTACTGGCTGAACCGGCAATAGACCAGGTATTGGTGGTCGGTGACGCTCGGCCGTTTCTCGCCGCGCTCATCGTCAGTACAGAAAATGATCGCGCGATCAATCAAACCATCGAAAAAACCAACGAGACATTACCTGATTACGCGCAAATACAAGGCTGGAAAAGGGTGTCTGCCTTTACCATTGCAAACAACATGTTGACTGGCACCGGTCGCCCCAAACGAGACGTTATTACCAAACGCTATCTATCTTTAACTGAAACAATTTTTAATACGGAGATTACCATGGAACCCTTCTTTAACCGGTTGGAACGTGAAACTTTGCCCGAACGTGAAGCGCTTATGCAAATACCATTGCTTGGGGATGCTTTGCTGGGAAATATAAGCAAGGAAACCTATATGGCTTACCTTGTCCAGGCCTACCACCATGTTAAGCACACCACGCCATTGTTGATGAGTTGCGGCTCACGGTTGCCCTCAAGCAAAGAGTGGCTCCGAGATGCGGTTGCTGAATATATTGAAGAAGAACTGGGCCATCAGGAATGGATTCTCAGTGACATTACCCATTGCGGTGGTGATGGCGAAAAAATCCGACACAGCACGCCCAATCCAGCCACGGAAATGATGGTTGCTTATGCTTATGATTCAATTATGCGCAAAAATCCGGTTTCATTTTTCGGCATGGTCTATGTGCTGGAAGGAACCAGTATAAATCTTGCCACTCCTTGTGCCGAAGCCATCGGAAAAACTCTTGGTTTGTCGAATAACTGCTTCAGCTATCTCTCCTCACACGGATCTTTGGATCTGGAGCACATGGATTTTTTCGAAAAATTGATGAACCGCATCACCGATGCAGAAGATCAGGAAGCCATAATATACATGGCCAAACGCATGTTCGGGTTGTTTGGAGCTGTTTTCCAGTCGCTTCCCCACAATCACGGACTAACCAATGCAGCTTGAGGGCCGAAAAATTGCCGTAACCGGAGGGTCTGGCGGCATCGGTTCTCTTTTGTGTCGGAATTTATTTCTTGCGGGTGCAGAGGTCACGGTAATTGACCGTTGCGAACCGACAGGCCTTGCCACTTATTTTTTGCCGGGCGATCTTTCAACACCATCAGGTGTACAATACGTAGCCGATTATTTAAGCAGAATGCGTGTGGAAACCCTGATCAATCTGGCAGGAATTCAGTATTTTGGCCCTTGCGAAAACGAAACGGCTGAACACACCGCAATGGTTTATACAATTAACCTTATGGCCCCGGTCCTGCTGGCGCAGGCGGTTCTTCCGCAAATGAAAAATCGGGGCCAGGGTCAAATCGTGAATATCGGCTCCACATTCGGTTCAATCAGCTTTGCCCATTTTGCAACCTACTCAAGCTCCAAAGCTGGCTTGCGAAGCTTCAGTGAAGCCTTGCGCCGAGAGGTGAAACAACATGGAATAGGTGTAACTTATATTGCGCCACGTGCAGTCAGGACGCCAATCAACAGCGAACTGGTTATGAGGCTTGCCAAACAGATCAAAATGAACATGGACGAGCCGGAATGGGTTGCTGAACAAATCCTGAAGGCAATCGTTCACCGGAAAAAAGATGTTTTTCTTGGATTCCCGGAAAAACTTTTTGTCCGTATAAATGCTGTTTTCCCGCGATTGGTCGATAAAGCACTTGCTGGAAATGATACTATTGCCGCTCGACTTTTTAACGGGTGAAAGCAGCAATCCAGCTCCATTGCCTGGCATGCTTTGAAAAGCAGCTCCTGCGCATCATAGTGCCGCCGAAGTGTTCATGACCTCCAAACTTGCCGGCAAAGCGACAATATTGGCAGTTCTATTGGTAACAGGGCATTCTCGGTCTATATTCGGTTGTCGGGAAGTCTCTGTCGCACTAATTTGCTTTAGTTTCCGGGTGTCAAATAAGCGCCAATTCTTCCATGTTGACATTAGGGCTCAGGTATTTTTAATTCTTGCCTGATTTTTCAAAACGGGAAACGGTAATGGAACTAAAATGGCTTGAAGATTTCCTGGTATTGAGTATAGCGGGTAATTTTAGGATAGCGGCACAGCAACGCTGTGTCTCGCAACCTGCTTTTAGTCGCCGGATACAGGCGTTAGAAGCGTGGATTGAGGCTCCTTTGTTTG
>CAZJUF010000137.1:0-2173 GCA_964549055.1 uncultured Hyphomicrobiales bacterium
ATGGTTCATATGTCTGATCTTGACTGGAACAAATCCGGCGAAGAAGCCATTGCCGAATACAAAAAAGGCGATGTGGTTAAAGCCATCGTGCTTGATGTGGATACCGACAAGGAACGTATCTCCCTTGGTATCAAGCAGCTTGAAGGCGATCCGATGGAGAGATCCCAGGAGTTGCGTCGCGGTGCTGTGGTTACTTGTGAAGTAACGGCCGTTAAAGACAATGGTATTGAAGTCAGCCTTGCTGACGGCTCGCTTCACGCCTTTGTTCGCCGTGCGGATCTAAGCCGTGAGCGTTCCGAACAAAGACCGGAACGATTTGCTGTAGGTGATAAAATTGATGCCCGCATCACCCAGTTTGATCGCGCCAGCCGCAAGGTATCGGTTTCTGTCAAGGCACTGGAAATTGCCGAAGAAAAAGAAGCCGTGGCACAATATGGCTCATCCGACAGTGGTGCCTCACTGGGCGACATTCTCGGTGCTGCCCTTACCAAAGCACAAACTGGTAAAGACGACGACAGCGAAGAAAAGTCTGACGACTAAAACCAACTGCAAACCGGTGACAGCCAAGCTGTCACCGGTTTGATTAAATTGGCAAGAGGCCTGCCCCTGTGACGCTTGATGCGGATGCTATTGTAGAGAAAAGACGGCTGAGACGACGTGTGTCGTTCTGGCGGTTGCTCAGTATTATCGTGATCATTTTGGGCGTGTTTGCAATTGGCTTTGCCGACGAAGATAGTGGCTTTAAATTTTCCACCCGCGATCATATTGCCCGAATTTCCATTGAAGGCCTTATTACCGATGATCGCGCAAAGATCAAACTTCTCAATGAAGCCCGCGACAGTAAAAAAGTAAAAGCAGTGATCGTCTGGATCAACAGTCCCGGTGGCACCACCACGGGGTCTGAGACACTGTTCGAAGCCATCAGGGGGATTGCCGCCAAAAAACCGGTGGTCACCGTACTGGGCACCGTAGCAGCTTCCGGTGGCTATATTGCCGCCATTGCCGGCGATCATATCATTGCGCGTGGAAACACCATCACCGGATCGATCGGGGTGATTTTTCAATGGGCCGAGGTCGCCGCATTATTTGAAAAAATCGGCATCAAGATGGAGGAGATAAAAAGCAGTCCTCTGAAAGGTGCGCCCTCTCCCTTTGTTCCGATCAGTGAAGAGGCCCGTCGCGTCACCGCGGAAATGGTTGCCGACAGCTATATCTGGTTTGTTGATCTGGTTGCCAAGCGGCGGCCTTTTGACAATAGTCGCGCCCGCCAATTGGCCGATGGGCGGGTTTATACCGGCAGACAGGCATTAAAAGCAAAGCTGGTCGATGAGATTGGTGGAGAAAAACAGGCTTTATCATGGCTCAGGACAGTAAAAAATATAGATAAAGACCTTGAAGTGGTGGATTGGGCCAAGCCGGTCTATTCGGATTTCAATCTATCAAGCAAAATTACCATGTATGCAGCACGCGCATTCGGCCTGCCTCAGGTGCTCGGGGCAGCTTTTTTGAATGAAAAAAGCTTGACCCCTGAACGACTTAGACTTGACGGCCTCGTTGCGCTTTGGCACCCTTCATTGACCAGTGGCAATTAAAATTTTGGGGAGGCGGCAAAAAAGAGCACAATCGTATAAAAAAATGCTCCGCAGTTTTGCCGAAAAGCGATGATAAAATCAGAATTAATTCAAAGGATTTCGCAATCCAATCCGCATCTTTACCATCGCGATGTGGAAAGAATAGTGAATACAATATTCGGTGAAATCACGCATACTCTCGCCCAGGGCAACCGGGTGGAATTGCGGGGATTTGGCGCTTTTTCGGTGAGAAGCCGCCCCGAAAGAACCGGTCGCAACCCAAGAACCGGAACCACAGTTCATGTGGAGGCCAAACACGTGCCGTTCTTTAAAACCGGCAAGGAATTGCGCGAACGTCTGAATAAGGTTAAATTTGCCAAGGCGTCTGAATAGGCGTATTTTCTGTCTCAAATTTTAATCACCAAGTTTGAGTTTTAAGAAGGAGCCTGCGGCTTGAAAAAGCTTTTTTCCTGGATTTTCTGGGTGCCGGTAGGCGTAATACTCATCACAATTGCGATTTCCAATCGCCAGATTGTAACTTTTTCAATTGATCCCGTTTCCGGCATTGATCCGTTTTTTATTGTCAGCCTGCCGCTTTATTT
>CAZJUF010000137.1:2273-8111 GCA_964549055.1 uncultured Hyphomicrobiales bacterium
TTTTTACAATTGATAAGAAATGACGTAATATCTGAGCAACTTGTTGCCGCAGACGTTGAGACCTTTACCCTGCAGCAAAGACAGCGATCGCCAGACATATGATAAAAAATTGCTTTTTAAATCGATTGTCGCAGCACTGGAAGACCTTGCAACGCTCAGGCCGGATTTTTGAACGATTGCCCGATCACCGGTGTATTCGCATGATTTTGTCGGCTTTTTTGGGAATAATTTTTTGGACTGACAGCGTCTTTTCAATCGCCACGGCCCAGCAAACCCGCATCGCCATCGCTGTTGATCCCCAAGGCCAGTCCTGCCTGCTTGGCGGCGGCGTTGATGGTAAACGCCTGAGTGCTGATCTGATTTCAAAACTATTGAAACCGCGACTGGATTTTCGCCTCTATAATCTGCGCGGTCGCCAAAGCACGATCCTGTGGCCCATCGGTCCGCTCCAAAAAATTGAAAACAACTCCTGCAACCCCCATTTTCGCCAGCAATTGTCCCTTGTTCCTTCAGAGTTAGGCACGGCACAGATAGCGATTTTCGATAGTGAGGGGGGTAAAAAAATTGCGGTTTCGCCTGAAACCCTGATTGTTATGAACAATGAGGATGAGAAATATACCAAGGTTTTGGCGTCGTTTCTGGCGCAACAGAAATTAAAAGGTGCACCGATAAAAATCCATCAGCTTATCCGTACAGATCTTGATGGCGACGGTAATTTCGAAGTTATTATCAATGCCATAAACACCGCGCGTGACCTCGACCGAAAAGGCGAATATTCGATTGTTCTGGTGGTGCGTGAGGTCGACGGCAAAACAGAAATCGAAACCATTCAAAATGAAGTCACTCTTGAAGACAGTGATTTTCCCGCCGTATTGTGGGAAAATACCATTGCCGCAATTGCTGACACAGATGCAGACGGCAAAATGGAAATCATCATGTATGGCCAGTTTTACCACGGCCAGGGGTGGGATCTGGTCAGAAGTGGCGACGGATTGGCGGAGCGCCCGATTATATGTGGATGTGGGGGATGATGCAGAAGCGCTCAAGACTGACGGTATTTTGATCAGTTTTTCATTGAATACCAGCGCAGCCGCCGTGTCATTTCTTTTGCCCAGCCTGTACCTTTGATTTTCGCCTTGATGGCAGATGCGAGCTTGATGCCGATTACCAAAAACCTGCCCTTGAAACCCAGTGGGGCAAGCACCTGGTGGCGAATAATTTCAGCATCAACCCATTCTTGCTTGTAACCGGCTTCGCCAACGCCAAAATCTATTTTACTGATTCCAGTTTTGGACAGGTGTTGCAAGGTGCGGTGCAGCAGGATGCGGCCGGGTGAAAAACGCGTAAGCGGTCCTTCTTGCATCGACATGATCAACCCGTGATATTCCGTTGCCTGTATCATGCCAAAAATTACGGCTAACGGTTCTTCATCAAGAACCAGAGTGGTAAGCAGCAAGGGTTGGCCTTCGCTGTTTTCTGCTCCTGCGACCAGGTTTTCGTAAAAAGACGTTATACCTGGTCTTGTATAGGGATTGATTATACCGCGCATCGTGAACTGCTCGGCCTTCTGGGCCAGTAAAACGCGCAAAAAAGCCAGGCGTTCTTCTGTGGTATCGGCGGTTTTAAAGCGCAATTTACCCAGTTCCGACAGACGTTTTTCGCATCGCCGGATGTTACTTCTGGCTTTGCGGGTGGTTTTTGATTGATAAAACGTGTCCCAGTCACCTGTCAGCAGCATTCCATATGAGGGATTGCCAGAGTTGCTGTGCGGCAGATACCTGAGAGGGTTCTGGTGTTTGATATCAGTCTCGCGCACACCGTCAATTGCAACTGCATCTGCCCGGGGAACCTGGGAAAACACCGATTTCCAGAATTGCTCGCCATTGTGCGAGTTGATCATCCGCCGACAGGACTGCGAAAACAGGCCGCTGGAGCAGGCAGAATGTGTTTTGCCCGGACGCACGAGGATATTGAATGGTCCGGATTTTTTACGAAAAAGTGGTAGCAGAAAGAGGGGTGTGTGGTTTTTATCCGTGCCTAGAATAATGACCGGCGAACAATCAGGAACATTTTTGTGAGCGTCATACCAGGCTTTAACCCAGACATAATTGGAAAAAGGATCACGGGCATAGCTCTCAAGGTATCGCCACTGCTCAAATACCTGTTCAGGCTTGTTAACGACGCTCACAGAGAACTGTGGCAATTCCCCAGATATCTCCAAATCTGGCGAAAGGGCATTCAAGTTCTCGCGAAATACCACACTTTGCTTCATCATAAGGACACAACTCAGATGTTTCCCGGTTTGGCACAGAATTTCAGGCCAAACGAATTCATCTGTTAAAACTGCAATCTGCATGCCATTATTGCAGGCATATTCAGCCTATTTGGTTAACAGGAATAAATTGATTAAAAGGCTCTCTGGAATGCCGCAAAAAAATCGCGTTTTAAAATCAATTAACAACGAAGACGAAAGCCGCTGTGTCGACATATTTTTGCGTGGCGACAACACCGTTGGCTTCGAAGAATTTCGCCGCGATGTCGAAGACACTCGCGGCTGGTTTGCGATTGGATTTTTTGGCGATCTGGTGTTCGACAGCGAGAAGGCCGCGCTTGAGGCGGCAATTTTTAAAGTTCCCTGGCTGAGCGATGCGGTGGCAAAAAGTCAGGTCGGTTGAGCTCATCAGCCAAACCGACCATTTCTTTAGTTTTGCAATGTTGATTGCATGTCGGCGCAGGCCATGTCCAGTAACGGTTCAAACTGTTCTGCGGCCTGCTCGGGCTGAAGATCAGTGGTCCAGATCAGGCGCGCGCCGGTTGGTGTTGGCTCAAGTTCCATTGACGCCACATGAAAGGACATATTCAAAGGCGATGCGGTGATGGAATACATGACCCGGTGCAAATCAGCATCCACACTGATAATACTTTCGACCAGTTTGCCACCGTCTTTCAAAGTACATACCCTTTCGTCACCCGATAACTCGCTGTCCTGTAAAAACCCGATAAGATTGGAAATGCCTCCAATATCGGAAATTTTTGCCCAAACAGAACCGATGTCTGCCTTAATATCTATTGTTTTTCGAATTGTTGTCATAACGTCCTCCTCTTGACTTATTAGGTATAATTATTATTCTAGACATTCGTCTTGATATATAGCTATCCGATTGACTAGAAACATACAACCCCTATTTTGCCCGACTGAAATAATCCATGCCCAGACCTAAAAATTATGATCGCCCGACAGCCCTTGCAAAAGCCCGCGATGCCTTTTGGCAATATGGCTATGATGCATTGGGGGTGCGGGCGATTGAGGAGCTTACCGGTCTCAATCGCTTTGCCATTCAAACAGATTTTGGTGGCAAGGAAGGATTGTTCCTGGAGGCTCTTTCGCTTTATGGCGATGAGGCAATTGAGCACATCATGGAACCGATGCGCGCAGGCGGACTATCGGCGATAAAACAGTTTTTTATCGATGCCACAGCCATGCACAAAAACGATCCGCGAATTTTCGGCTGCCTCATGGTCAATACTGTGATTGAAAACGCCTCGCACAATCGAGAAAAGCTTAAAAAGCAAACCGATAGCCATTACGCCGGAATGCTGAATGCTTTTCGTGCAGCTTTAAGCAATGCCCGTGATGCCGGCGATATCGCAGAAGATTTTGACATTGAGGAGGCTGCTCCCTTTCTCCTCAGCCTGGCTATGGGGATACAGGTATACATTCGCATGACCGGCTCGCTTTCGTCGGCCCGGCATCAGGCGAATATGGCGCTGAAAACCATCGATACCTGGCAAAATCAACCCTGTTGACACCACAAAGCTTGACGTGAGAGCCCTGGCCCGCCATGACAAGTCCCATGACAGACACCAAGGTTAAAATTTGCGGGCTTAGCACCATTAAAACTCTTGCCGCTGCCTGTGAGGCGGGGGCTGACTACGTGGGCTTTGTATTCTATGAACGCAGCCCGCGCCATATTTCCCTTGAGCAGGCCCGCGATCTGTCGGACGCCGTACCTGAAAACATTACCAAAGTAGCTCTGAGCGTAAACGCCGATGATGTGACATTAGAGCAGATTATTGCCAGTCTTAAGCCTGATATGTTGCAGCTTCACGGACACGAAAGCCCGGCGCGCGTTGCCGAAATAAAACAAAAATTCGGATTGCCCACCCTAAAAGCCATAGCCATTGAGAGCAGTGAAGACTTTGCGGCAGCGGCACCTTATGAAGGCATCGCCGATATGATTTTGTTTGATGCCAAAGCACCAGTGGATTTAAAAAATGCACTGCCGGGTGGCAATGGCATCAGCTTTGACTGGAAGCTTTTGGATAATGCGGCTATTAAGGGCGACTTTATGTTGTCCGGCGGCATGAATGCACATAATGTTACAGATGCAATTGCCCTTACCGGGGCAGCAAATGTTGATGTTTCATCGGGTGTGGAGACAAGCCCCGGCAAAAAAGATGTTGAATTGATTACTCAATTCATAGCCGCAGTAAAAGGTTGAGTTACGTGTCAGAAAAAAAACTGAATTCTTATAAAAACGGTCCTGATGAACAAGGCCGGTTTGGCATTTTTGGCGGTCGCTTTGTGGCTGAAACCCTGATGCCGCTCATTTTAGAGCTTGAAGAAGCTTATGAAACGGCAAAAAAAGACCCTGAGTTTCAGGCCGAACTTGATGACCTTAACGAGCATTATGCCGGGCGACCGAGCCCGCTTTATTTCGCCGAACGGCTGACCGAGCATTTTGGTGGCGCTAAACTGTATTTCAAGCGCGATGAGCTCAACCATACCGGCAGCCACAAGATCAACAATTGCCTCGGACAAATTCAACTGGCCCGGCGCATGGGCAAAACCCGCATTATCGCCGAGACCGGTGCCGGTCAGCACGGCGTGGCTGTTGCCACGGTAGCCGCGCGTTTTGGTCTGCCGTGTGTGGTTTACATGGGTGCAACCGACATTGAGCGGCAAAAACCAAATGTATTTCGCATGAAGTTATTGGGCGCTGAAATTGTGCCGGTAACATCTGGCACCGGCACCTTGAAAGACGCCATGAACGAAGCCTTGCGCGACTGGGTGGCCCATGTGGAGGATACGTTTTATATCATCGGCACAGCCGCAGGCCCACACCCCTATCCCGCCATGGTGCGCGATTTTCAATCGATTATCGGTCGTGAAGCCAAACAACAGATGATGCTGGCCGAAGGCCGTTTGCCCGACAGTCTGGTCGCCTGCATCGGTGGTGGCTCCAACGCCATTGGCCTGTTTTATGAGTTTTTAGATGATGCCTCGGTGTCTATGTACGGCGTTGAGGCAGCGGGGCTTGGTATTGATACCGACAAACATGCAGCCTCTTTAACCGGCGGCAGACCCGGTGTTCTGCACGGCAACCGCACCTATCTTTTGCAGGATGAGGATGGCCAGATCGAAGAAGCCCATTCAATCTCCGCCGGACTTGATTATCCCGGTATCGGACCTGAACATTCCTGGCTCAAGGAAACCGGCCGGGTTGACTATGTGTCGGCCACTGATGCCGAAGCCTTGGTAGCGTTTCAACTGTGCACGAAACTTGAAGGCATAATCCCGGCACTGGAGCCTTCGCACGCTCTGGCCTATATCACCCATATGGCACCAAAACTGCCAAGCGATCATATCATCATCATGAATATGTGCGGGCGTGGCGACAAGGATGTTTTTGCTGTGGCTGAACATCTCGGGGTGGAGATGTAAATTATGACAACAAGTTCCAATAAATCGAGAATTGATCGCCGTTTTGCTGCCCTGAAAGCGGAGGGTAAAAAAGCTCTCGTTACCTTTTTGACCGCCGGTGATCCTGATTACGA
>CAZJUF010000138.1:0-8070 GCA_964549055.1 uncultured Hyphomicrobiales bacterium
TCAGGTGAATTAACACTTATTTGATCTGCGGGTTTGACCCGGTAATTAGGCTCCTCTATCTTGGCGTCGTTAAGGCATACTTCGCCCTGTTTTATCAGTTGTTTTAATCGTGAACGACTGATATGTGGCAATTGCGTTGCCAAAAACCGGTCAAGGCGGGTGCCTGCACTGGTTTCGTCAACGAGGAGTGTTTCTTTATCTAAGTTTTCTGACACGTTTTTTTTCAGGGGTAAAAGTGGTAGATATTAAAGATCAGGACAGTGGAAGCAGCCTTAATACAGGCCCGGAAATACCGATTGCGAAAGTTTCTCCGATCCTCAAATGGGCAATCATCATTATGAGCACGCTCATTGTGGTCATTCTGGTGGTCATTATTTCCACTATTATCTATCGCGCCGTCAAGTCCGGAGATGGCGGGGGGATAAAATCCTCTTCCGCACGTGGCTTCGGGATTGTTGATCTTGAGGTATCAAAGGGTGCGAAAATCGCAGACGCCAAGCTCGACGGCAGGAAACTGACCGTCATCATCAACGGCAAATCCGGTGGTGATGAGGTCGTTATTATTGACGTGCGCAGTGGTGCAATTGTCGGCCGTATCCGGCTGCAGGAGAAATAACCGATATTTGGTCAATATCAACCGCCGAGGAACAGTCTGCCGACCTCAGGATCCTGCAACAGTTCTTCGCCGGAACCGACCATGGCCAATTCACCCGAAACCAGAACGTAGCCAACATCAGCGAACTCGAGGCCTTTTTTGGCGTTTTGTTCGACCATGATGATGGTCTTGCCTTCAGCGTTTTGCAGGTCATCGAGAATTTCAAACACCATGTCGATGAAGCGCGGCTCGAGACCGATTGAGGGTTCATCCACCAGCAAAATATCGGGCTCCATAATAAGGGCGCGCGAAATTTCCAGCAGTCGCCGTTCGCCACCCGACAGAATTCCAGCGGGATTGTTGCGCCGGGCAGCCAGGCGATTGTATTTCGACAACACCTTTTCTGCCGCCTCCTTGGCATCATCGGGTTTGTCCATCAAAAATCCACCCATCCAGAGATTTTCTTCAACGGTCATATTGGGAAAAACTGATTTATCCTGAAGGATATAGGCGATACCGGCCTTTTTCAGTTTTTCATTCGGGCTCAAGGAGGTGATGTTTTGTTTCTTGCCTTCATTGTCGATTGTGATGTCGCCGGAGAAAATATTGGTAAAGCCGTAAATCGAATGCAGGATTGTTGATTTCCCGGCACCATTAGGGCCGATCAGACACAAGGACTGGCCGCGACCGACCTGCAGATTGAAATCGTGCAGGATCTCCATTTTGCCATAACCGGCTTTTAGATTATCGATGCGCAAAAAGGGGTCGTTATGAGCCAGGGCTGCAACGTCATCCTTGGAGACATCGGAGCTCATTTTCTCAACTTCGCGCACCACGTCTTCAACTGATATGAGGGTATCAACCGAGCCGAGGTGATAGCCGGTTGCAGCGTCTTCCTTGCTGTCTTTTTCGTTGGGTGATGTGTCTTCAGGCTTCTTTGTCATCAGTGAGCCCCCAGGTATGCGTCAATGACGCGTTGGTCATCTTTTATTTCATCTGGCGTTCCCTCGGCCAGCATTTCACCATGGGCGAGACAGTAGATTTTCTCAGCCAGGTTCATGATTACCCGCATATTGTGCTCAATGACAAACAAGGTGATGCCGAATTCTTCATTGGCGCGCTTGAGGCGGTCGATCAGGCCGTTGATCAGGGTTGGATTAATGCCAGCGGTGGGCTCATCGAGCAACAAAACCTTAGGCTCATTCATCAGGGCCATGGCAAATTCGAGCAACTTTTGCTGGCCGAAAGACAAATCGCCGGAGATAAGTTTGCGCTTTTGATAAAGACCGACAAATTCAAGCAGATGTTCGGCCTTTTCGGTGAGTTCTGCTGGATATTTTGTAAACATGTCTGAGAAGGTTGCGGTGCGATGAGGCACAGAGATCAACATGTTTTGTACGCAATCCATTTTACCGTAAATCCGGGTTTGCTGGAAGGTGCGCAACATGCCCAGCCGGGCTATTTGCTGAACCCGCAGTTTTGAAATCTCCTGACCCTCAAACTTGATTGAACCTTCGTCAATGGGGTGATACCCGACAATAGAGTTGAACAAGGTGGTTTTGCCCGAACCATTGGGGCCAATAAGACCGGTAATCTTTCCCGGCTCCACTGACATCGACACCAGTTTGTTGGCTGCAACTCCGCCAAAGGATTTAGAAACGTTGGTTACTTCTATGGTTGGTGTAGTCATGAAGTCCCCCTTTCCCCAGAACCGCTCGACATATCTTTATCTACCGTGATGCCAAAAGTCTCCGGCCATTTTTCACGTGCCCACCCCAGTATTCCCTGCTGGAAATAAACCGTATTGAGGATAATCAGAGTGCCAAGGGCAATCCACTGCCAGCCCAGAAGGTAGGTCCAGGTCCACTCCTTGACGAAGTGGAAGACAAAGGCGCCGAGAACCGGGCCCCAGAGTGTTCCCTTGCCGCCGAGCAACGCCATGGCTACCATGAAAATACCAAATGTTATGGTCGGGAAGGCAACTTCCAACGGTTCGATAAAGCCGGTCATATTGCCGAATAACGCGCCTGAAATGCCTAAGAAAAAGGCCGATGTACACCAGGCCACCGTTTTGTGGCGTTTGGTATGGATGCCCATGGCATCGGCTTTTTCCTCGTCATCGCGAATGGCGTTTATGGCAAGACCAAAGCGGGTTTTGTATAGCCACCTGAGAAACGCAAAGGTTGCAAATGCCGCGGCAAGACAGAGGAAATAGTAGAAAAATTTCTGCGTTGTCGGATCAAACGGAAAGACGGGAAGCGCAATGCCACCACTGCCGCCAACATAATCCCAGGCACCGATGAGTTCGCCGGCGGCAAGTGCCAGTCCCAATGTGCCAATGGCAAAATAGGGGCCGCGCAGGCCGAAGAATATCTGGCTTAAAAGAATGGCAAGTATGACATTGCCAATAGCGGCGGCAAGTATTCCCAGCCCCAGTCCGGTGAAATACTGGGTGGGAGCAAAATTACCTGTCAAAGCAGCGCCATCAGGGGAAGCGTAGAGCGCCACATCGTAGACCATGCCAACCTGAACAATGGCGCTGATGTACATGCCGACGCCGAAGAACGTGATGTTGCCGAGAGAATTGTAGCCCATCTGCCCGCCAAGAGTATCCCAGGTCAGCGCAAACAGGATCATGATCCACAACAGTGATATCTGAACCATGTAGTTGGGAAACAGGAAGGGAGCTGCAATTCCGAAGATCACCACAGCTGCAATAACGTAATTTTCTTTGTTCATTGCACCACCTGCCTGGTTTTACTCATCTGGAATTGCCGCCACATCAGCACCAGTATTAACAGAATAACCACGGTCGCCTGCTGGAACTCAGCGCCGAGAATGAAGCCGCTGTATTGTTCGGCAACGCCGAGGCTGAGAGCGGCAATGATGACGCCGGGAAGATTTCCCAGCCCGGCCGCAGTGACGACGACAAAAGCGCGAATGGAATGGGGAACGCCGTAGAAAGGCTGAATGACCCATATCATTGAAATAAGGACGCCCGCTGCCCCGCAAATGGCGGCATTGAGGGCAAAGGTGAAGGCATAGACTCTTTCGGTATCAATGCCCATGACGCGGGCGGCGCGGGCGTCTTGCGATGTTGCCCGGATGGCCTGACCCATGCGGCTTTTCTTCATAAACAACACGACGGCACCAGCAAGAATGGCGCAGATTACCAGCGACAGAATGCGTATATCCGCGACCGTGACCAGATTGTCGAAAATACTGCGGATGGCCATGCCGGAATTGGCTGTTTGAACCTCAGGTCCAAAGGCCAGATTCAATCCCTGCTGAATAACCAGGGCAAGGCCGAATGTCGCCAGCAGCGAGGTAAACAGGTCGCGCTCGATGACTTTGGAGATAATGAGTTTATAGACCACCCAGCCAAAGCCAAACATGATAAAGAATGCCGGGATGAGGGCCCATAAGGGATGAATGCCATACAGGGTGGCAATATAGGCGAAATACCCCCCCATGATAACCAACTCGCCCTGAGCAAGGTTTTTAACGTTCATCACGCCCCAAACCAGAGCAAGGCCGTAGGCGGCGAGTGCGAAAATCGCGCCGATAAAAATGCCGTCGAGTAAGAGTTGTATATTAAATACAGGTGCTGCGACCAACACCATTATATTGTCCCACATAGCTGCCTCCCCGCTGCTGCGAGTTTCCACTGTATTATTGTTAATGGAAATAATTCGCCTCCGGAAAATTATACCGGAGGCGGATTTTATTTGTTACATTTTATTTGGCTGTACGTGGCCAGTTGACGGGACTGGAAGCCCATTTTGCCGGAGCAACCACGTTGTACTTACCTTTTTGAATCTGGCGCAATACCATTGGTTTTGCAATGTTGTTGCCAGCTTCGGAAAACTTTATGTTTCCGTAGAAAGTAGAAATTTCAACGGCTGAAATTGCATCACGCACTTTTTCCGTGTCAAAAGACTGAGCATTTTCAAACGCTGTTTTCCAGACAATCACCGCAGCTGCAGCTTGAGCAGACTGGTAAGGAACGTTTTTGTAGCCGTCATAGGTTGCCTTGAACAGCTTGTCGAAATCGGCAGCAGTGCCGAATGTTTCGCCCTTGTAGCTCAGGGTTTCAGCCCATTGGGTCGGGCACAGAATATCATCACTTGATGCGCCGAATTTGGTAACGATTTTGCCAGCCTCACAGTGGGTCATGGCAATCATCGGCACGTTGATTTTCATTTCTGCAATCTGGCGTGCAGCCGTTACGGCACCTTTGGAGTGACCCGAAATCAGCAGCAGGTCCGGCCTTAACGCTTTTGTCTTGGTTAAGGTTGCGGCCATATCGTTGAGGTCGCGTGGCAGTTTATCATCGATGACGATTTTCATGCCGCGTTTTTTAGCATCTTCCATAACACCGGCACGAACATCCTGTGAAAAAGGATCGCCTTCAAAAGCCATGGCGATTTTTACGTCTGATGCTTTTTTACCATTTTTAACGGCAATCTCACTGGCAAGCGCCAGGGTGCTGGCCAGATACTGCTCGGATGTGGAGAGCACGGCAAAGAGATACCTGTAGCCTTTTGTGAACAAGGAGCGCGAGGCACCTTCGGCTTCAACCATTGGAATTTTATATTTTTCAATGATCGGTGCAGCAGCTTTTGTCGTGGCGGAGCTGTAGGGGCCGAGTATGTATTTGATGCCATCCTGGTTGATCAGGCGCTCAAGCAACTGACCAGTACGGGCAGGTGTTGATTCATCATCATAATAAACCACTTTGATTTTGTAGGTTTTGCCGCCGACTTTAACGCCGCCCGCTGCATTTATCTGCTTGACGGCCAGATCGTAGCCGTTTTTGGCGTGGATGCCATTGGTGGAATATTTGCCGGTAAAGGAGATGGCTGAACCAAGTGTAATGGTATCGCCTTCTACTTTGGCATTGGCAGGTGCTGCCAGCGCTAAAGCCAGTGCGCTCAGGCTAAGTACTGCAAATGGTATTTTTTTCACATTTCTGGTCATGAAATCCCTCCCTAGGTTGACCGTGATAAGATGTGGGTGGGAGATCGAAAATGTTTTTTATCTATCTGTATTTATACATTTAATCTCAAACCCACAGGTGGCGTTTTTGATTTGCTCAATGTTGATAGGGTATTGCAGGCTTCCTGTCAATCAGGTGGTTGCGTCAAGAAAGACACCCATGAATGCATCACTATTCCTGCCACAAACGCCTATACATACAACGGAAGCGAATTAGGCACTAGCGCTGATCATGCTGTGGAATTTGCCCCAATTTGAGGGACAGGAGCAGGGCGCCGACGGCGGAAAATTCGGCGGCTATCAGCCAGCTTTGCCACATGCCATATGCGGTTGAGAAAAGGGATAAGCCACAGACCAGGAACCCCGTTGCAAATGCCTTGTTGGCTCCTTCCAGCTGGCTGATCCGGTGTACGAGCCATAAGCATAGAAGCCCTAAAATCACATAGCCGCCAAGCCCCAGTTCCAGCCACGTCTGTAAAAAACCATTGTGCGGGTGCAAAGAGAAAAGAGTGGCACCGGGAATTACGGTGCTGATCTCATTTCTGCCCAATATGCGCGAGGCTTCCAACCCATATCCCATCAGGGGTTTTTCGGAAATTTTGCCAATGACAAAATCCCAGATTTCCAGCCGGTGCAGACCGGAAAGAGGGATCCAGTCTTCATGTCCTTTAAAAAACGATTGCAAGAATTGCGGGATCATCGGTATGGCAATCATCAAGCTGATAATGGTGAGGGAAAGCCAGATTTTCATTGCGCGCGGGAACAGGGCGGTCAGGATACAAGCCAGAGAGCCGAAAACGAGTGCGAGGCCAACGCTCTGGGAATTGGAGGGAATAAAAAGAATGAGTGCAAGGGCAATGAACAAAACCGACAGCATGCGAAATCCCTTCACCCACAAGGTGAGAGCGACCGGCCATAAGAAGAGAGCAAAAAGCAATGCCGGCTGGTTAACGTAAGTGGCGGTTTTAAAGGCCTTTATGGTGGGCTGTTTGAGGGGAGCGATGAAGGTGCGGTAAATAGCGAAATTGGAATAGTTTTCAATCGCGATAAACGCAAAAGCTATGGCTAGTGCCAATGTGGTCAGCGTCATGGCCCACGCCGCAATTTTCGGCGTTGTGTGCTGCGTGGCAGCAAGGACCAGCAGACCTAACACAAACAATGAGCTTGTGCGCGGTAACCGGCGCAGGGTTTCGTCCGGGGCGACAGACCACAAAAAGCTTAAAGCCGCCAGAACGAGAATTCCAGCGAGTGCGGCAACAAAAAAGCGTGGTGGAAACAGGGGGAGGCTTTTTTTGCGAATTGAATGGGCGAGGATAGTTATTCCCGCAAGGATGAGGAAGATGACAGTCGCTCGCGGAACCAGGGTCGCGGCAATGGCACTTGTAAGCACCCAGAAAGCGCAGAGCCAGCCTAACGGATTTTGATCAATCTCTTGCTTGGTGGGGAAGTAAAAATTTTTCATTTTCGGTAAATCCTGGGCAACTGGATCAACTTTCAGGCAAAGAATCAAAGACTTTTTTCTCGATCAAATCAAACCGATTTTGGATTTTCTGCCTGAAGGGCTCGAATGCGTTGAGCCAGCGACAATGATTCCGGTGCTTTTACGGGCTTTATTTTTTTCTCTGAAGGTCGTTTGGGATGCGTCGGTTGGCCCATTCCGGTTTCAGCACAAGGTGTGGATTTGGTTTTTGGCTCAAGACCTTTGAGTGAGGATCTATTGGCGCGGGCGTTTATTTTTATTGATGCCAAAGGCTTTGCTGCTGTGTGTGGCTGTTTTTCAGACGCCACAATCAGGGATATCTTATTATCATTATCTTCACGATCAGCCTTATCGGATGGGCTGGATTCAGGAGATTTCAGAATTGCAATTTCACGGGTCAATTGCGCGATTTGCTGATCTTTTTTGTCGATTTTTCTAATGAGCTTGGTGATTCTCCCTTTGCCCATGCCAACGTCCTGTTTTAAATCAGCGGCTGTTTTAGTGCGGGTTTCCAGCTTCTTCGACAATTGAGAGATTTTTTGTTTGTGCAGGTCCAGTTCATAAGCTTGTGCTTCTAAAGCCGTAGTCTGGGCTTTAAGCGTGCTTGCTTGTTTTGTCGAAGGGCCTGTCCGGGCGGAAGGTGACCGGCTCTTCTTAACGGCTTTAGCCTCCAAAGGCTGTATTTTCCTATTTAGACTTTCGATTAATTCTTCGCGGTCTCCTGCGATTGTCTCCAGGTTTTTTATCTTTTCCAGCAACTGGTCTCTTTTTTTTTCTGTCGTGGAAAGTTCAATCAGCCGGGTGTCAGAGGTTTCTTTGAGCTGCTCTATTTTTGCTTCCATCCTGGCCGTGGTTATCGCAAATTCAGCCCGCATCTGATCACGATCGGCCTGACCATCCGACATCATTCTGGGGGATTGCTGAAGCAGTTTCCGGGTGGTCACTTTAACAGCTTTTCGCCACAAGGGCGGTGCCAGAAACAGAGCAATCAGGCTCG
>CAZJUF010000139.1:0-8066 GCA_964549055.1 uncultured Hyphomicrobiales bacterium
TTGTGCGCCAGCACCTCGTCATGGTCGCTTTGCACTTCGAAACGTGGTGCATTTTTGCCATCTTCAGCATCCGGCGTATTTGAGTTGGCCGGACAAAATCCCTGCAAATCTGTTTCACACACATCCGCCGGGCACAGCTCAAAACTGCCACCGGAATAAATCCGCAAAGCATACAGCAGTTTGCCGCCGACAAATTCCATGCGGGTGATGAAGTCGTCATGTGTCGCAATTTTCTCCTGAACCAGCCACACATCATCCACCGTAGCGGGCAGGGCACCTGCCTCGACAGCTTCAGACAAGGCTTCCACTGTCTCATACAGTGTGACGCCAAGACCTTTGCCGCCCTGGGCTGGTTTGAGAATAAAAGGGGTAATGGCAAGCTCGAGGGCGGCATCAACGCATTTATCACGACCCACTGCGACCACTGTACGTGGGGTGGTAAAGCTGGATTGATCAAGTAAAATCTGTTGGG
The DNA here is from genome assembly GCA_964549055.1 of uncultured Hyphomicrobiales bacterium. GTDB lineage: Bacteria > Pseudomonadota > Alphaproteobacteria > Rhizobiales > JAJFHR01 > JAJFHR01. The sequence goes on from CAZJUF010000139.1 coordinate 473, forward strand.
TTGTCTTGGATAATTCCAGTTGCAGGACCGAAGAGCCATTGATAACCCGGCGACCGTGAGCTTCAAGCCAGCGCAATATGATGTCGGTGCTGTAATTTGAATGCGCATGACCGCGTGTATAATTCGAAGCGCTCATGCGGCTGTAAAAGACACCCATGGGCGGCGTAGCGCGCAAATCACAGGTGGTCTGATCGAGCAACCACTCCTCATAAGGCGTCCCGATTTTTTCAAATGCCGCCCGCAAAGGCGGTAGCCACTCTGCGTTTTCATGGATCACATAGACTTTTTGCTGCTCAGACATACCAACCTCATACGAGAGTTAAATCCGGCGCGTTCGTTTTAACCGGTACAGTTCTATATAAAGAACAATTCGTTTGATTGCAAGTATGGGGATGGGACAGAAGCCATAAAATATAAAAACAGGTTGGCGTTTTTACCAAGGTCTTATATGACTTTTTATCTACATTGAGTCGCATGGTTTCGAAAACTCTTGAGGTCTGAAAATGGATTTTGCCCAGGCGCGGCAGAACATGGTGGTTTCCCAGATAAACCCCCAAAGTGTCACCGACAAAGCTTTGCTTGATGCGTTGGGTGAAATTCCGCGCGAACGCTTTGTCCCCGCAACCAAGCGCGACATAGCCTACATGGATAAAGAAATATCTTTGGATATTTCTGCACCAGACGGTCACCAGCGCGCCATGATGATGCCGGTGGCTTTCGCCCAGCTTGTTGATTTGGCCCAAATCAAATCTACCGATCTGGTTCTGGTCATAGGGTGCTCCACCGGATATTCGGCAGCTGTAATCGCCCGGCTGGCCGACAGTGTTGTTGGTCTTGAGGCCAATGAGGACATGGCAACCCAGGCCAATGATATCCTGATGAGCTTGAACATAGACAATGCGGCAATTGTCAGCGGACCTTTGAATGAAGGTTATAAAAACGAAGCCCCTTATGATGTGATTTTTATCGATGGGGCGGTTGACCACATAGATGACGCCCTTGTTGCCCAGCTTGACGAAGGCGGCAGGTTGGTGGCCATAATTTCAGCACATGGTCCTGGTAAGGCACATGTGGTGATAAAAAAGGGTGGTGTAACCTCAAGCCGAATCGATTTTGACGCCAGTGCTCCAGCTCTGCCTGGTTTCCAGAAAACCGAAAAATTCAGTTTTTAATCGTTTCCCTTGATTGTAGTATCCACTGCCTTTATTTTCCCAATTGTCGGGAGGCCGTGAAAATCAGCAATATTTTGTGTTTTTAAGCTGAATTCCCGTCTTTACCGGCCGTTAACGTTAACAACTCTTTAATAAGATCGACCATACAGTTTAATCAGTATATTATATTGGGAGTGGGGAGAAAACTACCTGTGACAGGTGAAATGTTGTTAAACACCAAAATCGACAAACGTCCATTGCGGATCAAAAAAACCGCACTAACCATTGCCTCCGGGGTTCTTCTGGCGGCATCGGTTTTTGGCGTTTTGCCGCAGGAAGCTTCGGCTGAGACGCTTCGTCAGGCGTTAAAGACTGCGTACTTTAACAATCCCGGTTTGCGTGCGGAAAGAGCACGGCAAAGGGCCACTGATGAAGGTGTATCCCAGGCGCTGTCCGGGTGGCGGCCCAATGTGGTGATCGCCAACGATGCCGGTGTTACCAGAACCACTTCGAATCCCTCAATTGGCGGCAAGAACAATGATCCCTATGGATCTTCCATCTCTTTGGTGCAGCCGTTATTCAGAGGCTTTAGAACCGTAAATGGCACCAGGCAGGCCGAAGCCACTGTTCAGGCCGGTCGTCAAACATTGCTGTCGGTTGAACAAACCACACTGTTTGATGCTGTCACAGCATATATGGATGTTTTGCGTGATCAATCCGTCGTAAGATTACAGGCGAAAAACGTACAAGTTTTAACCCAGCAATTAAAGGCGGAAAAGGCCCGGTTTCGCGTAGGTGAAGTAACCCGCACCGATGTTGCCCAGTCTCAGGCCAGACGTGCCGGATCAATTTCAACCCTTGCCCAGGCCAAGGCCAATCTGGCCTCAAGTCGCGCTGTTTACGGTCGCGTGATCGGCACGCGTGCAACATCATTGAAATATCCCCGGTCAATCAGAAAAAACCTGCCGAGAACACTTGATCGCGCCTTGAACATCGGCAAATCCCAAAACCCGCAATTGCTGGCAGCAAGTTTTTCGGAAATTTCAGCACGTCGTGCCGTTGAGGTGATCCAGGGAGAGCTGTATCCCGATGTGTCACTTGAGGCCACGTACAGCTACCGCAGAAACCCCTCGACCACTACCAGACGCACTGAAACCGCCTCTCTCATTGGTCGCCTGAACATTCCGCTTTATCAATCGGGAAGAGTTTATTCGCGCGTCCGTCAGGCCAAACAATCGGCCAGTCAGCAGCGTTTGCTGGTTTTGGATGCCGAGCGCTCTGTGGTGTCATCGATTATTTCCAGTTGGGAGCAATTGCGGGCATTGCGCGCACAAATTGTCTCTGACCGCGCCCAGGTTAAGGCCAACAAACTGGCACTGCAAGGGGTTCGCCAGGAAGCTCTGGTGGGTTCAAGAACCACTCTGGACGTTCTTGACGCTGAACAGGAATTGCTGAATTCAAATGTAACCCTTGTGGTTTCACGCCGTAATGAGGTGGTGGCCAGCTATCAATTGTTATCGTCTATTGGTCAACTGACGGCACGTAATCTTAATTTAGCGGTGAAAACCTACAATCCTGAAAGCAATTATAACCGTGTACGAAACAAGCTGTTTGGTACAAATATCGGCGAATCACCTTATAAACATTCAAAGTAGAGTGAGAGCGGTTATGAATACACAGGGCTGTCTACATAACCAAAGTATAACACATGCCAAATCCATCGACGGAATTAGTCCTGGTTTTTGGTGTGCGATGGAATTGCGCAAATGAGCAATACGGACCAGGCGCCTGAACCTTCAATGGAAGAAATACTGTCTTCCATCAGACGTATAATTTCCGATGATAATGACGAGGCTTCTTCTGACGAAGAAGTGAAAGCTGTCGAGCCCGAGGTCGAAATTCCAGCCGTGGAAGCAGTGGCGGAACCGGAGCCGGAAGCCGAAGCAATGGATGCGGTTGTCGAAGACGCGTCCCCGGTCGTTGAAGAAGATGATGATGACATCTTTGAGCTCACCAATGTTGTTGAAATTGATGATCCGTCACCTGAAGAGACCCCTGTGCTGGATGAGCCGGATATGGCGGATTTCGGTGTTGAGGTCGCCGACAGTGGCGCTGACGTTGCCGACGATATCGAGTTCGTAAGCGTCGAGACTGATGAACCGGAAGTCCTGGACTTACCTGTGCCGGAGCCTGAGCCTGAACCAGAGCCAGAGCCGATCATTGAAACTCCTATAGAAACCAGAGTTGCCGACAGGCTTGTGTCCGATGGTGTTGGTGTTGCTGCCGCAGCCTCATTTGGCGATCTTGCCAATACGCTGTTGTCGCGCGGCAATAATGCCACCACGGTGGAAGAACTGGTTCAGGAAATGTTGCGGCCCCTGTTGAAAAACTGGCTCGATGCCAATTTGCCAAATCTGGTGGAGAAGCTTGTGAGCGAGGAAATCGAGCGCATCGCTCGTCGTGGCCGCTAAGACCGGTTGTCATTCTGCGTCTTGACAGGTCACAAACGTTGGGCTTTACATCCATCCAACCTGAAAAACCAGCAAGCAAAACCCCTTTTATTACGCAAATCCGGTTCTCATGATGGTGACAAAACGAGACCTGACCTTAACGTCAATTGAAGTATCCCGATTATGGAAAAGACTTACCAGCCCGCCGAAATTGAACCAAGATTGTATAAAGCCTGGGAGGACAGCGGTGCCTTCAAGGCTGGTCAGCCAGACCGATTGGCTGAGGGCGCGGAAAGTTTTTGCATTGTAATTCCACCACCAAATGTCACCGGCTCCCTGCATATGGGCCATGCGCTCAATAACACATTGCAGGATATATTGTGCCGGTTTGAGCGTATGCGCGGCAAAGACGTTTTGTGGCAACCGGGGATGGATCATGCCGGTATTGCGACACAAATGGTGGTTGAACGGCAATTGGCCGAAAATGGTGAGCCCGACCGTCACGCCATGGGCCGAGAGGCTTTTATTGAGCGTATCTGGAAGTGGAAGGAAGAATCCGGCGGCACAATCATCAATCAGTTGAAACGACTGGGTGCCAGTTGCGACTGGTCACGTGAACGTTTCACCATGGATGAAGGCCTGAGCCAGGCAGTGTTGAAGGTGTTTGTTGAATTGTACAATGAAGGCCTGATTTACAAGGACAAACGTCTGGTTAACTGGGACCCGGTATTCCAGACCGCCATTTCCGATCTCGAAGTCGAGCAAAAGGATGTCGACGGACACATGTGGCAGTTCGCTTATCCACTTGTGGATGGACCGGTTGATGGCATCGAGGAAATCATCATCGCCACCACGCGGCCTGAAACCATGCTCGGTGATGGTGCTGTCGCGGTGCACCCTTCGGATGAACGCTATAAAAACCTCATAGGTAAAATGGTACGTTTGCCGATTGCCGAGCGTCATATTCCAATTATCGCCGATGAATATCCCGATCCCGAATTCGGCTCAGGTGCTGTGAAAATTACCGGTGCTCATGACTTCAATGACTTTGAAGTCGCCCGGCGCAACAACATTCCCTTAATCCCGCTGATGGATACGCAAGCGCGAATGATCGTTACGCCGGAAAACAATGTACCGGAACATTACAAAGGTCTCGACCGGTTTGTTGCCCGCGAGCTGATTTTGGAAGAAATCAAGGCGTTAGGGTTTTACCGCGGCGTCGAAGATAAAGTCATCGCCCAGCCGTTCGGCGATCGCTCCGGCGTGGTAATTGAACCCATGCTCACCGACCAGTGGTATGTGGATGCTGAAACCCTGGCCAAGCCTGCAATTGCAGCTGTGGAGCAGGGGGAGACAAAGTTTGTCCCCAAAAACTGGGAGAAAACTTATTATGAGTGGATGCGCAACATCCAGCCATGGTGCATTTCGCGGCAATTGTGGTGGGGCCATCAGATCCCGGCATGGTATGGGCCCGATGAGAAGATTTTCGTTGCCTACAATGAAATCGATGCCCAGTCGCAAGCCGACAAACATTATGGCAAGTCGGTCGAAATAACCCGCGATGAAGATGTACTGGATACCTGGTTTTCGTCCGGCCTGTGGGCATTTTCGACCCTTGGCTGGCCTGAGAAAACCGCCGAACTTGACCGTTACTACAAGACCGATGTTCTGGTCACCGGCTTTGACATTATCTTTTTCTGGGTAGCGCGCATGATGATGCTGTCGCTGCATTTCATGAAAGACAAACAGGGCAAACCTGAAGTGCCGTTTCACACGGTCTATATTCATGCGCTGGTGCGTGATGAACACGGTGCCAAAATGTCCAAGTCCAAGGGCAATGTCATTGACCCTCTGGAACTGGTTGAAAAATATGGCGCCGATGCCCTGCGCTTCACACTTGCTGCCATGGCAGCGCAAGGCCGCGATATCAAATTGTCGGAACAGCGCATTGAGGGCTATCGCAACTTCGCCACCAAATTGTGGAATGCCGCACGCTTCTGCGACATGAATGAATGCGTGCGCCAAGAAGGTTTCGATCCCGCCGGTGCGCGCCAGACATTAAACCGCTGGATTGCCGGTGAGGCTATGGCGACAGGCAAGGCGGTAACGCAAGCCATTGAAGCGCACCGGTATAATGAAGCCGCATCAGCATTGTACCGTTTCATCTGGAATGTGTTCTGCGACTGGTATGTGGAGTTGATGAAGCCTTTGCTGGCTGGCGATGACGAAGAAGCCAAGGCCGAGACCCGGGCAACAGCTGCCTGGACCATGGATCAGATCCTGATCATGCTGCATCCCTTCATGCCGTTTATTACTGAAGAGCTGTGGCAGCGGGCCTCACAAGGCGAGGTTGCTGACAAGGACATGCTGATAATGGCCGCGTGGCCCAATTATCCTGACATGGTTGATAATGAAGCCCGCGAAGAAATCGAATGGATCATCGCAGTAATTAGCGAAATTCGTTCAGCGCGTGCCGAAATGAATGTTCCCGCAGGTGCCAAGGTACCGCTGGTTCTGGTCAATGCTGAAGAAAAGCCTCGCGCCCGCGCGCATCTTCATCGCTCATTGCTCAAGCGCATGGCGCGACTGGAGAACATAAATTTTGCCGATGAACCTCCCAAAGGCTCGGTTCAGATCGTCATGGATGATGCACTGTTGGCGCTACCGCTGGCTGGAGCGATTGATGTGGATGCTGAAAACGAACGCCTGACCAAGGAAATCGAAAAAGTTGAAAAAGACATTTCCGGCATTGAGGCCAAACTAGCCAACGAAAAATTCACGTCACGCGCCCCCGAACACGTCGTCGCCGAACAGCGCACCCGCAAAGTGGCAGCCGAAGAAACCAGAACCAAACTTATGGAAGCATTGGAGCGGTTGAAGTCGGTGGCTTAAGGTTTTTGGTTCCGTTTAACCGGATTCAAATCACCACTCTTTTTCATCTTCGAGAACTCAGCGAATCCATGCGTTGGATTGATTGTGACGCTTCAAGGAAGTATTGTGTGAATAAATCATCAAATACGAAGGTGGCAATCACTCGTGGCGGAATTAGATAAACACGTGATAGATTTTAATGGGCGGGTTGCGTTGATCACTGGGGCAGGGCGTGGTCTTGGCGCTGCCTATGCGCGAATGCTTGCTATGCGCGGAGCGCGAGTGATGGTGCATGATGCTGGGGTCGATCAAGATGGAACAGGCGGTGATATATCGTTTGCTGATATTGTTGTTGAAGAAATAAAAAGTTCCGGTGGAGAGGCAGTTGCTTCCTATGAACTTTTGGGAGAAAAAACACAATGCCACAGAATCGTGTCACGAGTTCTTGACACTTTTGGTCGCCTGGACATTCTCATTCACAATGCGGGTTTGGTCATATTCGAAGCGATTGAGAAAATTGATGAAGATCACTTCAACAGAATGATGAACGTTCATGTGAATGCACCGTTTTGGTTGGCACACAGTGCGCTGCCAGTAATGAAAAAATATAACTACGGCCGAATTGTACTGACGACTTCCGGGCGGGCGCTTTATCTGAGTGGTGCGGTGTCGGGCCTGACGACCTATAATATCGGCAAGATGGCCCAAATTGGCTTAATGAATGCCCTTGCAGCCGAGGTCGAGGGCTATGATATTAAGGTGAATGCAATTTCGCCGGTTGCAGCTACTCGTATTCTCCGACGCAAAGTAGAACGCGGCACCTATACAGAGGACCACGTTGCCCCCGGCGTTACCTTTTTGGCATCTGAACAATGTACCCTTTCCGGTATCATTCTTCGTGCGGAAAACGGAAAATTCTCCACTGTCACCCCGACTGTGTCAGAGGAAATCACGTTTGTCGGGGATCAATTGACACCGGAGAATGTTGGCAAATGGCTTGTATCCTAAATTCAATCCTAGTACGTTTTTAAACTGGAGGGTGTCTCTCGTTGAGGGAAGCCTAAAGGTGCTGTTGCGCCTCCATAGGCGTTCCATCCGAAAAGCGTGAAAAGCGGAATGGCT
>CAZJUF010000140.1:0-5047 GCA_964549055.1 uncultured Hyphomicrobiales bacterium
GGAAGTATCCCCCTGCCTCATTGCCGCTCTGGCTGCCTACAGACCCTTGTATCGCTTTGCCTGGGCGCAAGCGTTAGCCAAATGCAAGTGGTCTGGCGATATTGAACCGGTGATTGAACGGCTTATACTGGAGCCAGACGATGAGCGCCAGCGGCGTTCACAAATTTCCCGGATCACTTCGATCGAGAATACCGTGTCTCAATCGGTTCGTGAGCAATATGAGGAAAACCCCTACCCGCGCTGGATAAAAACAGATGTTAAAGAAAAGGGCAGAGCAATTGGATCGATCCTGCAGGCACCGCCACTGCAGTTTGATCTCAACGATTATACCTCACCACAAAACCCGGAAATCCTGATCGCGGGGTGCGGCACCGGCCAGCACGTCGTCAACACCAATTCGCGGTTTTCCAATGCGAACATTCTCGCCGTTGATTTAAGCCTGAGCAGTCTTTCTTATGCGGCCCGCAAAACCGAAGAACTGGGCCTCAGCAATATTGAGTTTGTGCAGGGTGACATCATGGAACTGGCGAGTATCGGGCGCCAGTTTGACCTTATCGAATGCTCCGGCGTCCTCCATCACCTCGGCGACCTGGTTGCCGGCTGGCAGGTGCTGACAGACCTGTTGCGCAGCAATGGCGTGATGAAAATCGCCTTGTACAGCGAATTGGCCCGTCAGGACATCGTGCAGGCACGTTCACTGATTGCTGAAAAGGCCTATGGCGCCTCGCCACAAGAAATTCGCCAATGCCGGCAGGACATTATAGCCATGGCCAAAGACGGAAACCTCCAGATGGCAAAACTGGTCAAGAGCAGGGATTTTTTCAGCCTCAGCGATTGCCGCGATCTGATTTTCCACGTTCAGGAACATCGTTTCACCCTGCCGCAAATAAAGCAGGCATTAAAAACCCTCAACCTTGAGTTCCTGGGTTTTGAAATGCGCAATCAAAGCACTTTGTGGGAATTTAAAAAAGCCAATCCAGACAGACACGCACTGACATCGCTCACCAAATGGCACGAATTTGAACGCGAACACCCCAATACATTCAGAACCATGTATCAGTTCTGGTGCAAGAAGATTTAGCCGATACCCTCAACAGCCAGAATCCTCAAGCAGCTCGAGTGAATTCAGCTTGCCCTTCATGGAAAAATCGCCGTAGTCGATGAATATTTTGCTGGCGATACCGTTTTCGTAGAGATCGAAGGAAAATTCGAACACCGGGGTTTCTTCGCCGCCGGTTTTACCTTCGAAATAGCTGATGTTAACCGGCCATGATTTCAGGCCTTCAACGATTTTTCGGGTCTTGTCATCAACTTTACCTTCGAGTTTTTTGCTTCCCGGCGCTTTTGCGCGACCGATAAACGAGGTGGTCTGATAGACCTTGCCACCATCGCCGCCATCGAATAACGGGGCTTCAAATACATTTTCTCCGCTGCGGGCGCGATCAATCAATTTGGTCAGGTGAATGGTAGGAAACAGCGAGTTGAGGGGTAATTTTTCTTTTTTCTTTACCGGTTTTTCCAACACATAAGTACCCTGTTTGCCCTTAACACCCGCATTGGCCAGGCCTTGAGTTATCTGGGTTTTGGTATTGTTGAGAAAATGACTGGAAGAAAATCGGAAAATCGAACCATCCCCTGCTTCCCAGGCCGACGTGCGCACATCGGTGACGCTTACCTTGGCATCATTGTCGGTAAACTGCGTAACAATGCGCAAGTTGGTGGTATAACCATCGCAATCGCCACCGGTGATTTCATAGGCCATACGGCCTTTAATAGCGACAATGCCACTGCGGCCACTGGCCTCGCCAAGGGTCAGAATATAAGTAGCCCGATGGGGGACAAGTGCGGTTTTTTGCCCGTCCACAGCTGCGTTCAACGTAGATGAAACAGTTACCACACTCAAAAAAGAGGCGGCAAAAACAGGAAAACCTTTAAAATAGCTGGCCACGCGAGTTGATCTCATGATAAACGCCTCAAAAATTAGTTGAAGTCCGCGCAACTGCGGCCCGCCCACAATTTCATCCTTTCGGAATGACCGCAACATTGTAATTTAATTAGTACAAGAATAAGGCAACCACAGTGACTAAATCAAAACCAAAGCTCACCGTATCACGCAAACTGCCCCGGACTGTCGAACAACGTCTGCTGGCGGACTATGATGTAACTCTGAACGCCGATGACACTATATTCACCGCCGATCAGTTGCTCGAACGCGCTAAAGGTGCTGATGCGCTGCTGGTGACGCCGACAGAAAAATGCACCAGCGATTTTATTGCCAACCTGCCCGAGACCATCAAAATCATGGCAACATTTTCGGTCGGTTACGATCACATTGATGTTAATGCCGCCGCCGCAGCCGGACTCACCGTCACCAACACCCCCGATGTACTCACCGACGCCACCGCCGATATAGCTCTGTTGTTGTTGCTTGGTGCCGCACGAGGTGCTTACTGGGGCGACAAGATGGTACGAACCGACACCTGGGGTGCCTGGTCACCGACTGGCCCGCTTGGTATTGAGTTCAGCGGCAAGAAGTTAGGGATATTAGGCATGGGGCGCATCGGCCAGGCGGTGGCTGACAGGGCGCGCGCGTTTAACATGGAAATCCATTACAGCAAGCGCACCAAGCTGCCAGAAGAACTCGAAAAAGGTGCAATTTACCACGAAAACGTCGAAAGCCTGCTGGCGCAATCGCAATTTCTGTCAATCAATTGCGCGTCGACACCAGAAACTCACAAGCTGTTGAACCGTGAAAATATCGCCTTGATGCCTGATGGTGCCGTGGTGGTTAACTCGGCTCGCGGTGACATCATAGATGATGATGCCCTGATCGAAGCATTGCAAAGCGGCAAGATCGCTGCTGCCGGTCTTGATGTGTTCACAGGCGAGCCAAATATTGACCCGCGCTATCGTTCTCTGGACAATGCCTTTTTATTGCCGCACCTTGGCAGTGCCACACTGGAAACCCGCGAAGCCATGGGGCTTCGCGCGGTTGACAATCTCGACGCATTTTTTAACAACCAGACCCCAGGCGATCTGGTAACACCTGCCTGATCCAAAAAAATAACCAAGGAGACCCTCATGGGCAAAATCGATGACCGGCTAAAAGAACTCAACATAACGCTTTCAGAACCCGCAACCCCGGTGGCCAATTATGTTGCCTATGTGATTACCGGTAATCTGGTTTTCATTTCCGGTCAGGTACCCGTTGGACCTGATGGCAACCTCATGTATCAGGGCATTGTCGGTGATACGATTTCAATTGAAGAAGCCCAGAAGGCTGCCCGGCTTTGTGGATTAAACATCCTGTCCCAACTGAAATCAGCCTGTGATGGTGATCTCGACCGTGTGGTGCGCTGTGTCAAACTCGGCGGGTTTGTCAATGCCGTACCGGGTTTTGAAAACCACCCCATTGTCATCAACGGCACTTCGGACCTGATGGTCGAAGTCTTCGGCGACAAAGGCAGACATGCCCGTTTTGCCATGGGTGCCGGCAGTTTGCCGGTCAATGTTTCAGTGGAAGTTGATGCTGTTTTTGAAATTTCCTGAGTTGAAAAATAAATGAATACTCCCCTCATCGACAATCGCCTGATTGATGGTCGAAAAGTGCAGGCGCGCATCCTCGGTGAAGTAGCCGGGTTTGTCGCCAATGCAGCCAAAACCAGACCTATCGGCAAGCTTGTATCAATCAGCTTTGGCGATATTGCTGAAGTTGCCGTCTATGTTCGCAATCAGGAACGTGCGGCAATAAAAGTCAATATCCCCTTTGAGCAGATTGTCTGGGCACCTGATATTTCGGCAGATGAAGCCAAAAATCGCATTCAGCAGATGAATGATGATCCTGGCATTACCGGGGTCATTCTACAAAGACCGGTGCCGGACCATATCAACATCCGCTCCCTACAATCAGCGGTGCATCCACTGAAAGATGTGGAAGGCATGAACCCGGCGTCAATCGGCAATATCGTCTATAGCGATGTTGCCTTGGCACCATGCACGGCAGCAGCCTCGGTGGAATTGATCAAACAGACCGGGCTCGATTTGCAGGGTCTTGAAGTGGTGATGATCGGGCATTCTGAAATTGTCGGCAAACCGGCGGCATTTTTGTTGATGGCAGAAGGTGCCACCGTAACAATCTGCCATCACCAAACCCGTTCGGTCGCCATGCATTCGCGCCGCGCTGACGTGGTTATTGTCGCTGTTGGCATCCCGCATTTTCTCGGTGCTGACATGGTAAAGCCTGGTGCCGCCGTCATTGATATCGGTATCAACCAGAAAATCATGCCCGATGGCTCGGTGCGTATCGTTGGTGATGTGGATACCGATGCGGTTATTGAAATCGCCAGCTGGATCACCCCGGTCCCCGGTGGTGTCGGCCCGGTAACCGTCGGTATTTTGATGCGCAATGCCACCGTTGCCCATCAACGCCAGATTGCGGCGGGTTGGTTGTCGAGTTAAACTTTGATGAAGGTGTTTGATTCGCAAATGGTGTTTGGTTAGAAATCCGGGTTGATATAGTGTCAGATCTCAAGTGGTTAACTCAACGCCCCGTCGCTCACCGCGGGCTGCATGAGGCAGGCGCAGGTGTTCTTGAAAACACTCAAAGCGCTGTAAAAGCAGCCATCAGCTACGGCTTTGCCATTGAAGTCGATCTACAGGTTTCAAAAGACGGCGAAGCCATGGTGTTTCATGACGACACGCTTCACAGGCTGACAACCTCCAAAGGCAAAGTCATAGATCGCACGGCCAAACAGCTCAAGCGGGTCAATTTCAAAGATACCAAAGACAGGATGTGGACCTTAAGCGATCTCTTGCAGCTGGTGCGCGGTGTTGTCCCTTTGGTGATCGAAATAAAAAGCCCGCGCGACAATATCGGTCCGCTGGAAAAGCGGGTAGCCGAAGTATTGAGCACTTACAACGGCCCGGCTTGCGTCATGTCATTTAACCCGCGCTCGATCATCGCCATCAAAGCCCTGGAACCAACGCTTACCCGCGGGCTGGTTGCCGGACGATTTGCCGATATTCCCGAATGGGCTCATTTAAGCGA
>CAZJUF010000140.1:5147-7942 GCA_964549055.1 uncultured Hyphomicrobiales bacterium
CGCTTGCCTCAATATCTCAACCTGCTTTACAAATGGTGCCATGGGTGAAAGGGAACAAGCTGTTGTTCGGGTTGAAAGCTCGATAAAGGACATTGGACAGGCTCAATGGGATGCTTGCGCCAATCCAACGAGTTGCGACTATAATCCCTTTATTTCCTACGACTTTCTTCATGCACTCGAAGCCAGCGGTTCAGCCGTTGCCGAAACCGGGTGGCTTCCTCAACATCTGGTGCTGGAAGACCACAAAGGCGACGTTGCCGCCATTTGCCCCTGTTATCTCAAGAACCATTCACAAGGGGAATATGTGTTTGATCACGGCTGGGCCGATGCGTTTTATCGCGCCGGTGGGGAATATTACCCCAAGCTCCAGACGTCCGTTCCCTTCACCCCGGTCACCGGCAGGCGATTGCTGGTAAAACCCGGACCAGCGCAGGTTGAACAGGAAAAACTGCTGGCAAGTGCAGCAATCGAAATTACCCGGCGTATGGGAGCATCGTCTCATCACCTGACCTTTCTCACCAAAAGCGAATGGCAACATCTGGGAAAGCTGGGTTTTTTGCAAAGAACGGATCAGCAATATCATTGGCAAAACAAGGGCTACGATAATTTTGATCAATTTTTAAGCCAGCTCAATTCGCGCAAACGCAAAATGATCCGCAAGGAGCGTGCCCAGGCAAATTCCAGCGGCATCTCGATTGACTGGATCACCGGCAGCGATATCCGCGAACACCACTGGGACACATTTTACCGGTTCTACATTGATACCGGCAACCGAAAATGGGGACGGCCCTACCTGACGCGTGAGTTTTATTCCCGCATTGGCGAAACCATGAAGGACAATATCCTTTTGGTATTTTGCCAGCGAGACAATCAGATTATTGCCGGAGCGCTCAATTTTATTGGCTCGGACACACTTTATGGACGTCACTGGGGAGCAAGCGAACATCACCCTTTTCTCCATTTTGAAGCGTGCTATTATCAGGCAATTGAATTTGCCATCGAACATAAGCTAAGCGCGGTTGAAGCCGGCGCTCAGGGGCCTCACAAGATTGCCAGGGGCTATGAGCCCACCCTGACCTATTCCGCCCACTACATTGCCGAACCCTCCCTGCGCCGGGCTGTAGCCGATTATCTCGATCACGAAATGGACTATGTAAATCTGGAAATGAAGGAACTCGCAAAACTTGTTCCGTTCCGCAAACAGGACTGAAAACCCATGTACGACGACAACAATATTTTCGCCAAAATCCTCAAGGGCGATATTCCCAGCCACAAGATTTATGAAGACGACACAACTTATGCTTTTCTCGATGTCATGCCACGCAGCGACGGCCATACGCTGGTGATCCCCAAGGCTCATGCCACCGGATTGCTTGATGCCAGCGCGCAAGTTTTGGCCAATTGCATGGCGACCATACAAATGCTCGCGCCCAAAATTGTCGAAGCCATGGGTGCCGATGGTTTTTTGATACAGCAGTTTAACGGCGAAGCTGCCGGGCAGACGGTTTTTCACCTGCATTTCCACATTGTGCCGCGTAAACTCGGGGTAAGCCTGCGGCCTCATGCGGGCGAGATGGCAGATCCCGAAACACTTGCCTCACATGCGCATATCATCCGCGCGGCTCTTTAACTCGTCTTTTGGGTGCGGTGCACCGGACTTCAACACATAAAACTTTTCATGCAATTGATTGAGACTGTCATCACTGAGCAGGTGATCATGGCCAAGAAACAGTTTGCAGAAAAACTGATCATAGCGTTCCAGCTCCGCCACAAGATCATCGCTTTTGTTTTCGCTCACCTGCACAGCGGTAATCAACCAGCTTGCCGTAATACCGTAGCCATACATCAAGGTTTTTCGTCCACTGCCTCTGGCTTTTCGCGCACTGTTGGAAAATTGCTGCGACAACAGCCGCGCACCATCAGGGTGCAGGCGATAGCGAATGTCTGCCAGCACCAGTGCCAAAGGTTCGCGCGCCTCGGGCCAGCACGAAATCATCCGCATGGTGATACCCAGACTTAAAGCAGCAGCCTCGCGAAACACTTCATGCTCATCTGGTTGAGCCTGAAGATAATTCTGCACATCAACGAGTATCTGATCACTCAAATGATGATTTTTGAAAAATCCGAACATAGATCGCAATCCTGATATGGTGATTTTCCACCCTCGTTGGAATTATAACAGAGCGACAGCCGAAAATGCCAGATAACTTCATTATAACCCCTTATTATATCGATGAATATTTTCCTGAACTTGAAGCGCTGCCCGTTGCCTCCCCCACCCTCAACAGCAATATTTCCACCACTGGTGACCTGCAATCGCGCATTTCTTCGCTCTATCCGCCCCTTGCCGAATATGTCCATCAATCTTTGAAGCGGGGCGAAAGACCGGTGAGTATTGCCGGGGATTGTTGCGCCACCATTGCGGTGATGGCCGGAATTCAACGCGCTAACATAGATGTGACGTTTATCTGGATTGATGCCCACGGTGATTTCAATACGCCGGAAACCTCCCCCAGCGGCTTTCTGGGCGGTATGCCACTGGCGATGATTACCGGATCGGGAGATATGACTTTGTGCCAGAGCGTTGATCTTCAACCGGTAAATGACGAAAAAATCATCCTCACCGATGCCCGTGATCTTGATCCCGGTGAAGCTGAGCTGGTTAAAGCTTCGAAACTGCATCACGTTAAAAACGTCATGTCGCTAACAACCATGAGCATACCCAAAGGACCGCTTTACGTGCATTTCGACACCGATATCATTACCTGCGAAGACGCACCGGCCTTCAACTATCC
>CAZJUF010000141.1:0-7903 GCA_964549055.1 uncultured Hyphomicrobiales bacterium
CAGACCCGGACCTTTGACGGGTTTCCCGATGACTAATATGCCAGCCGGGTTTAGACCCAGCTTTTACTCCAGCTCCGAATTCGTATGCGCCACAAATGACGGACGTTGATTTAAACGTTTTTGCCAGGCCAAAACATTGGGGTGGCGATCATCTTCCCCCATCAGCTTGTACCAGCGTTTGAGCACAGCGCCCACGGGGATGTCGGCCATTGTGAAATCTTCGCCCATGATGAAATCTTTACCCGTTAATTGCGCTTCAAGAATATCCAGTGATTTCATCATTTTTACCGGCGCTGTCTTTAGAATTGCTTCACCGCCGTCATACTCATCCGGGCGGATGGCACTCATGTATAAAGGGCGCAAGTGGGGATAGACCGACGTAATCTGCCAGATCATCCATTGGTTGCACAAGGCGCGCTGCCCGACATCTTCCGGGCACAGGGAAGCGCTGCCGTATTTTTCGCAGATATAAGCGACGATGGCATTCGATTCCCACAAGATAAAATCGCCATCCTCCAAAGCCGGGATATTGCCGTTGGGATTAAGGCGGCAAAACTCAGGTTGAAAAGTGCCGCCGTGCTGGCGTCCGATCACTTCCTGGTCGTAATCAAGATTGCACTCGCTTAGCGCTATAAGCGCCTTATGCACATTTATAGAGCTGGTGCGGCCCCAAATTTTGATTTTCTCTGCCACGATGTCTTTCTTGTGTGTTGATTTTATTTTAACCTGACCCTTCCATCTGCGCCCAACCATTTCAAGGAAAAAACAACATGCGTCTGCACACGTCGACCTGGCCGGAAATCGAAACATATCTTGAACGTTGCAAAGGGATCATCATCCCGATTGGTTCAACCGAACAGCACGGGCCTACGGGACTGGTCGGGTGTGATGCCATCTGCGCCGAAGAAATCGCCTGGGAAGGCGGTAAGCGTGGGAATTTTCTGGTTGCCCCAACGTTTAATGTGGGCTCGGCCCAGCATCATATGTCTTTTCCCGGCACCATGACTTTGCGGCCCTCAA
The DNA here is from genome assembly GCA_964549055.1 of uncultured Hyphomicrobiales bacterium. GTDB lineage: Bacteria > Pseudomonadota > Alphaproteobacteria > Rhizobiales > JAJFHR01 > JAJFHR01. The sequence goes on from CAZJUF010000141.1 coordinate 1,021, forward strand.
CCATGACGGCGGTTATTTCCGACTGGGCGCTGTCGCTGGCTGCTCACGGGTTTACCCACATCTATTTTATCAATGGACACGGCGGCAATATCGCCCCGGTTCACGCAGCCTTTGCCGATATCTATGCCAGACGCGCTCTTGATGGCGATCAATCCGATTTTGTCATGAAGTTGCAAAACTGGTTTGATTTACCCGGCATTTCTGAATTGAGCGAGGAACTTTACCCCATCGGAGCGGGAAGTCATGCAACAGCAGCGGAAATATCTGTCACCTTTGCTGCTTACCCGGAAAAAGAAGACCGCAGAGTTCTTGATCCAAAAATAGCTCCCGAAGGCTCGATCACCGACAAAAACCGTTACAGGAAAGATTTTCCTGATGGCCGTATTGGCTCGGATCCAAGCCAGTCAAATGGTGTCGATGGCAAGAAACTAATCGACGTTGCCGCAACGGCCATGGTTGGGGATGTTGCAGCGTTTTTTGGCAGTTAGGATTGATTTTTAATCTGTGTCACCAACGCCGCCACGATAACATTGAGACCGGCCAGCCACAGATAAACATCGACAATGGAGAAATTAAAACGCGCCAGCACGATGACAAATACGGCTGATAAAACGATGGCTCCGGCACCCAGGATGTTATCGGCAGCAATGATGCGAGCACGAAACTCAGGCGCGGCGCGCGCCTGCACCAGTGCAAACAGCGGCACAACAAACACCCCTGCGGTTACGGCTATGGCCAAAAGATCAAAGGAAATACGCAAACCGGAAAACGTTTGCAAAAAACCGGTCACCGATTGCGCTGATACCAGAGAAGCTGCCCCGGGGCTGGCAAAATAGAGATCGGCACAGAAAAACCCCATGCCCAGGGCAGCTATGGGGGCGTATTTCGCCGATGTCTCGCCTTTAAGCAGGGTGTTGCACAACAATGCGCCCACACCAATACCGATAGAAAACAAGGTGAGAAAAAACGTCACCAGAACCTCATCGCCACCGAGAATGTCCTTGGTGTAAACCGGCAGTTGAGCCAGAAAAACCGACCCCATAAACCAGAACCACGCATCGCCTAAAATTGCGGAAAAAACAATGCGGTCTTTTCTGGCGTACCTTATCACCTGAGCGGTTTCAGCGATAATGTTCCATCTGAATTTTAGCCTCCCGTGTTCAGGCAAGGCTTTTGGAATAAAACGGCAGGCAACATAACCGCCAATTGCCGTAACCGTCATCAGGATTGACACAGCCAGTGGACCATTGGGGGTCAAAATAAGCAGGCCGCCAATAATCGTGCCTATCAATATGGCCATGAAGGTCGCGGTTTCAATCAGGGCATTGGCGCCAATCAACTCATTTCGCGCCAGTTGCTGAGGCAATATTGCGTATTTGAGCGGGCCGAAAAAGGCTGATTGGGTGCCGAGAAAAAACAGCACCACCAGCAAAATATAAATATCCTGCTGAAAAAGAGCGAAAACTGCAAAGGCGGTGATGAAAATTTCGGCAAGCTTGATGCGCGTTATCAGGGCTGATTTTTCAAGGCCATCGGCTATTTTGCCAGCGGTGGCCGAAAACAGAAAGAACGGCAGAATAAAAAGACCGCCAGCAAAAGCCACTAGTTGTCGCGGGTCCAGTGTAGTTTGTGAGGTAAGCTTGAACGTCACCAGAATCACCAGAGCATTCTTGAACAGATTGTCATTAAAGGCCCCAAGCGCCTGGGTTATGAACAGCGGTAGAAACGGGCGTTGAGTTAAAAGCCTGAATTGGGAATGGGGCATACAGAAAATCGCGCAACCAGGTGATTATTGAAGGTCGCAACAATACCTGATTTTGACGACCAAGGCCATAAGTCTGATGCTGGAGCCGCTTTAGTGATCGCCGCGACGGCGTGCCATACCGGCAATTCCACCTTAGTGTCCAACCCGAAACTATATGAGTGATATAAGTAGTTTAATTAAAATCAAAGCTTTTGATTGTTTGTTTGCGGGCGGACATTGTTGACCTAAAATTGCCATGTTTTGTTACAAGATATCAATTGTTTCAATATGGAGGGAAGGTGCCTTGAAAAGTTCCGAATTTACGGAAACGTTATTGGCAGGTTGCACGATTTTGGGTTAGCTTTGCTCTTATCGTTCATACGATAATGTTGAAATAAAAATATATGGGAACGTGATCTGAATTCTTTTGGATGCGCGCATTCGAGCCCAAGTACAGCGTACACTTTTGTCAATGCGCGTCAGTTGAAAGGAATTTAATATGTTGAACCGTCGTAATTTCTTAACCTCCGGTCTGGCTGCGGGCTCGCTGGGCCTGTCACCGGCACTTGCGCACAAAACCGGTGGTAAATACGTTCTGCCGCAAAAATACATGCCGCGCGAGGTCAGCTTGTGGAACCGGCTGCCGCCGGGAGAAATTCATGTCTACCCGGATCAGTTCTGGATGTACTGGACATTGCCAAACGGTAATGCCATCCGCTACAGCGTTGGTGTCGGTCGCGATAATCTTTATCACTCCGGTGAATATTTCATCGGGGCCAAAAAGGAATGGCCCGCATGGACGCCAACCGCTGCCATGATAAAACGCAGCCCCAAATATGCCAGATGGGCCGGTGGTCAACCCGGTGGTATCAACAACCCGCTGGGTGCGCGCGCGCTATATCTTTTCACGCGCAAGCGTGGCGACACGTTTTTGCGTATCCACGGCACCAATAATCCGCGCACCATCGGTGTTGCCGTCTCCAACGGTTGCGCCCGGCTGGTAAATGACCAGATCATTGAATTTTACGACCGCGTGCCATTGGGAACAAAAGTCGTGCTCAATCCAAAAGCCAATGCCGGACCGGAGCATTCGTGATTTACTAAAGTCTACGTACCCAATTTCGTCGCATTAACCAGGCACGCCATGTTGCCTGAGGGGTGTTTGTTGTCGTGCATCATCTGGTGCGCTGTACCAATTTCGTCGAACGAATAGGTGCCGGACAGGCACGGGTCGATCTTTTTGTCCAGGACCAGCTGGTTGACGGCTGCGGCCTGTTCATCATTCGACAGGTGCGAGCCTTGCAGGCGTTTTTGCATCATCCAGTGATAGCGCAGATCCATGGTGATGTTATACCCGGTGGTGCCAGCGCAAATCACCACCATGCCACCGGTATCACAGACAAAGCCTGAAGTGGGCAGGGTGGCCTCGCCGGGATGTTCAAACACGATTTTCGGGCTTTTGCGTTCCCCCACAGCTTCCCAGATTGCCTTGCCGAAGCCGCGTGCACCCTTCATCCATTGCCCCCACTCCTGGCTGTTGGTATCGGGCATCTTGCCCCAGTGGTCAAAATCCTTGCGATTGATGGTGCCAACAGCGCCATGGTCAAGACAGAACTGGCGTTTGCTTTCGTCTGAAATAACACCAACAGCCTTGCCACCTTGCGCGGCCACAATCTGCAAGGCCAGCGAACCCAGCCCCCCGGCAGCCCCCCACACCAGCACCACATCGTCTTTTTCGACAATGTGCGGTGCCCAGCCCATCAACATGCGATAGGCGGTAGAGGCACATAAGAGATAGCATGCTGATTGCTCCCAGCTCAAATGTTGCGGGCGCTTTTGTATTTGATGCGATTGCGCCCGGGCAAACTGGCAGTACGATCCATAGTTGGTCTGATAGCCCCAGATGCGCACTGAAGACGCCAGCATCGGGTCTTTGCCGGATAATACCCAAGGATCTTCAGGCTCCCACCAGCCCGAGTGAACCACAACTTCTTCGCCCACCTTTACATCATCAACCTCATCGCCAACAGCCCAGACAATGCCGGAGCAATCAGATCCGCCAGCATGAAAATCTTCCGGCTCGCCTTTTTTCTGGCGATCGGCAATCACATCGACGGGATAGCCCAAAGCTGCCCACACATTATTGTAGTTGATGCCGGTGGCCATCACATAGACCAGTACATCTTTCGGCCCCAGTTGCGGCACATCGATGATTTCACGCTGCCAGGCTTTTTCCGGTTCGCCAAAGCGGTCCTGTCGCACCACAAAGGCGTGCATTTTTTGCGGCACAGTGCCCAATTCCGGTCTGTCACCAAGGTCATAGATTTCTTTTTCTGCCAGCGTGTACCCCATGGGAGCGCTCCTTCGTCAAGCTGTGGTAATTTATTTAATTGAGTGTGCCTTTTTTTCCTGATGTAAATCAACAAGGTAATTGGTAGAGGTTAGACAATGCCGTATAGACTGCGATTGAAAATTGGAAATCGGAAAAAAACCTCATGTACCAGATTGCAAACCTTCGCCAACTTAAAGATCTGATTCAGTTTTTGCCTGAACCAGATGAAGAAACCGAAGCCCTGGCACGGATGCGTCAGCGTGAGTTGACCAAACCGCCGGGTTCTCTGGGCAGGCTGGAGGAACTGGCCATATGGCTGTGCGCCTGGCAAAGCCGCGAACGCCCGCAACTGAAAAAGATACAAGCACTTGTCTTTGCCGGTAATCACGGCGTGACGGCACAAGGTGTCTCGGCCTATCCAGCTGAAGTCACCGGCCAGATGGTGGAAAATTTCAAAACCGGTGGTGCGGCAATTAATCAGCTGTGCAAGGTGGCAGATGCCAAACTTGAAGTTATCGCACTCGAGCTGGACACTCCCACCCAAGATTTCACTCTTGCTCCCGCTCTGGAAAAAAGCGCCTTTTTAAAGTGTTTTAACGCCGGATTAAGCGCTGTTGACAGTAACTCCGATTGCCTGATTCTCGGTGAAATGGGCATCGGCAACACCACCGTTGCCGCCGCCGTCTGTTTCGGACTTTTTGGCGGCGCACCTGCCGATTGGGTCGGGCGCGGGACAGGCGTTGATGATGCCGGTCTCAAATTGAAAGCCGATGTTCTGCAACAGGGGTATGACCGCCACAAAGATGTGCTCGATGATCCCCTTGAGGTGTTGCGCTGTCTCGGTGGGCGCGAACTGGTGGCCATTGCCGGAGCCGTACTGGCAGCGCGTCAAGCCCGCATCCCGGTGATACTGGATGGCTATATCTCCACAGCCGCCGCCGCCCCGCTTGAAATCATGGTGCCGGGTGTTCTGGATCATTGTGTTGTCGGGCACTGCTCATCAGAAACCGGTCACCACGGGCTTTTAGAGCGCATTAACAAACAACCTTTGCTGGATTTGAATATGCGTCTGGGCGAGGGCAGTGGTGCAGCGGTTGCAGCCCTGATCCTCAAGGCGGCTGTTGGTGTGCACAACGGTATGGCAACCTTTGCCCAGGCAGGCGTTAGTGGAAAAGCTTAAGCGCCGTCGACAATAAACAACGTACATTTGGCGTTGGCCTGGCGAATTTTGGCAACGGGTTTGTATTCTTCTGAATTGGCGAAAGCGCGGGCCTTTTCCATGTCGGGAAATTCAATAATCACAAAACGGGTTGGCTGCCACAAATCATCCTCCATCATCTCCATCTCTCCACCGCGCGCGCGATAGACCCCGCCGAACTTTTCGGCGATCGGTTTGGCCAGCGCCTTGTAGGTTTCATATTCTTCCGGGTTTTCAATTTTTGTGTCGGCAATAATAAAAGCGCTCATGGTTTTTCCTTGTGTGGTTTATGTTTTTTCAACCCAAACCGCGTTGTCAGGAATGGGGAGGTCTTTGTTCAGGGAATAAAAATGCGGGTGAACAATGATCTGCTCCTTTTCAATCAGGATCATGCCATAGGCCGGTGGGTCAAGCGCATGGGGCACCGGTGAAAACACATCGAGATTGAAGGCAATCTGATGGTTGGTGCCGGGCAGAACTGAATAAGAAATGTTGCGCCAGTTGCCGCTGATCGTGCGGTGCACGTGGCCCAGAAAAATGTGGCGAATGTTGGTAAAGCCCGCAATTGCCGCTTCAAAATGTGTCGTATCCAGAACCTTGAGCCGGTCCATTGACGCCATGCCGATATCAAAGGGCGGGTGGTGCATAAAAATATAGACCGGTTGGCCGCCGGCGTCGCGCAATTGCTCCTTAAGCCATTGCCCGCGCAATTCACAATATTCTCCCCAGCTTTGGCCCACCGCAATGGTGTCGAGCAGTAAAAAATGGCCGAGATCGGTTTTGATAACCTGTTGAATGAAACCGCAGGAATCGCGTTGGGCTTGGGGAAGATTTTGGCAAAAAACATCGCGGTCATCATGGTTTCCCATCATGACGTAATATTTAAGATTAAGTTTTTCCGCCGATTGCCTGAAGGCGCGATAGGTGTCGGCAGCGCCGTTGTTTGAAATGTCGCCTGAAAACACACAAAAAGCTGCATCACTCTGGTGTGAATTAACAGCTTCGATACAGGCATCAAGACTGTCAATCGGGTTCAATCCGTCGAGCAGATCACCGGGTGTTACAAGATGATTGTCGGTTATCTGGATGATTTTCATTGCAATTTTTACCCCTAACTTAGCACTGGTAACACTATGCATAGATTTAGGAGATTACAATGACCGTTGATAAATTGAGGTGTCTAATGGTATCTACTACGAAGTAATTGATGTGTGAGGAAATCAGATGGCTGAAAATGATGCGGGAAACGGGGCAGACGAAAACCCAACCCAGGAGGACAGTGGGCAAGGCTCACCGGAAGATAAATCCGAAATGTCGGGCATGCCTATCTTTTATGAAAAGCCGGAAATCCTGGATTCAGAGCGCCACAAGAATTTGGGATTGATTGAATCCGCATCGTTTTCATTTGCCTCTACCAGCAACGCCATTCCAATAAACGCTAGCGAATTTCCAGCGGCAGCGCGTGATTATCCCGTTGTTTTCATTGGCGAAGACGAAGTAAATTCTGTCGCCATCGTTGGCCTCCGAAAAGGCGAAAACCTGATGGTGGACGCGGAGGAAAAATGGGCTCAAGGCACCTATATCCCCGCCTACGTTCGCCGTTATCCGT
>CAZJUF010000142.1:0-7891 GCA_964549055.1 uncultured Hyphomicrobiales bacterium
TTTTCAAAGGAAAGCGTATCCTTGCAGGAAATCAAGGACACCGGACCTGCCGGTATGTTTGGCGGCAATCCGGCAACGCTTGCGCGCATGCATGATGCAACCTTCATGTCGGAACTGGCGGATCGCAAGCTGCGCGAACAATGGCTGCTCGAAGGCGCATCAACCATCCACCAACGCGGGTTGAATAAAGCGCTGAAAATCCTGTCGACACCCAATTCTGTCGCATTTGATCTTGATATTGATGCACGTATCCGAGCTGAATTTGCAGGCATGGTGGCCGGTGATTCAGTGTTGCCTGAGGGCTGGACACATTTTGAAGACGGCACCAGCGGTGAGAAACGAAAACGCCGTGTCAACCGGCGACGCGCATAGAAAAAGGAATAAAAATGGCAACTCCCTTCCCGACATCTGCCCGCATTGTGATTATCGGCGGTGGCGTAATCGGCACCTCAATCGCCTTTCATCTGGCGCGCGCTGGTGAAAAAGACGTTGTCTTGCTGGAAAAAGCCAGCCTCACCGAAGGTTGCACATGGCATGCGGCGGGTCTTGTGGGGCAATTCAGGTCTCAGCAAAACCTGATGAGCCTGATGAATGACAGTGTCAGATTATATGACACATTGGAGCAAGAAACCGGACAGGATCCCGGCTGGCGCAAGGTCGGCAGCCTCAGGCTGGCCACCAGCCAAGAACGCTGGAAAGAACTGCTAAAATCGCATTCCGCCGCCCAAGCCATCGGCTTCGAGATGAATATGCTCAATGCGGCCGAAGCTCTGGAAAAATTTCCACTCATCGAAAATGATGATGTGGTGGGTGCAGCCTTTATCCCTGATGATGGCCACATTGATCCCAACTCGCTCACTCAGGCATTGGCCAAGGGGTTCCGGGCAAATGGCGGGCGCATTTTTGAAAGAACCATGGTCACGGAACTTGTGCGCGAAGGCAATCGCATCAGCCGAGTGATTACTGATCATGGTTCGATTGACACGGAAGTTGTTGTCAATGCCGCAGGACTTTGGGCGCGTCAGGTCGGCTGGATGGCCGGGGCGGAAATTCCCGCCGGCATTGTTGAACACCAATATCTGGTGACTGAAAAATCCGACCTTATCCCCGACGATCTGCCCGCGCTGCGTGATCCCGATGGCAATTATTATGTCAAACCTGAACCCGGCGCTCTGGCCATTGGCGGCTGGGAAAGCCGGACGCTTGCCGTTGATGCCAAAAGCGGTTTTGCCTGGGAAAACGAACGGTTTTTATTCGACAGTAATCTTGAGCGTCTGGAAGAGTTTTTTGCACCGGCACTCAAACGCCTGCCGGTTCTCAATGAACTTGGTATCCGCACCATCATCAACGGCCCTATTCCGATTTCGCCCGATGGCGAGCCGGTGATGGGACCAGTGCCGGGGTTTAGCAATTTCTATGCAGCTTGTGCCTTTACGTCGGGCATTGCCGCATCAGGCGGGGCGGGCAAGGCCATGGCCAACTGGATCATGCACGATGATCCCGGCTATGACCTGTGGTCCTTCGACATTCGCCGCTTTGGCGCGTTGCAGGCGGGCCACAGGTTTTTGCATGAGCGCGCGGTTGAGGCTTATGGCAAATATTATCATATTCACTGGCCCGGTGAAGAAATGGAAAGCGCGCGGGGCGTGCGCCGCAGCCCGCTCTATCAAACCCTGCAACAGCAAGGCGCTGTGTTTGGCTCAAAATTCGGCTGGGAACGCGCCAACTGGTTTGCCCATGGCGATATACCTCAAGAGGACGTGCTGGGCTTCGAGCGACCGCAACAGGACATCACCATTGGCCGCGAACATAAAGCTGCGCGGACGGGCGTTGTGCTGATTGATATGACCTCTTTTACAAAGTTTGAAATCAGTGGGCCTGATGCGTGTGCATTCCTGCAATATCTCTGTGTTGCCAATGTAGACAAAGAAATTGGTGGTGGCACCTACACGCAACTGTGCAATGAGCGCGGCGGTATTGAGGCCGATGTCACTGTCATCCGGCGTTCTGAAAACTGCTTCTGGCTGATCACCGGTTCGGGCTTTGGCGTTCGCGACCGACACTGGATTGAAAGCAATCTTAAACACAACGTCGAGATACGCGATATCACCTCAGCCTATGGCGTCATAAATCTTGCCGGTCCCCTGGCGCGCAAAGTGCTTGAAAAAGCCTGCGAGGATGATGTCGGCCACGAAGCATTCAGCTTTATGACCGCAAAAGACATCCGCATCGGCTATGCCCCGGCACTGGCCTTTCGTGTCACCTACATCGGCGAATTGGGCTGGGAGCTCTATATCCCCACGGAATATATGCAGTATGTTTACGAGACCTTGCAGGAGGCCGGAGCCGAATTTGACATAACCAACATCGGCTACCGCGCCATTGACAGCTTGAGAATGGAGAAAAAATTCCTCGCCTGGGGTGTCGATATCACACCGGATTACAACCCCTACGAGGCCGGGTTGCCATTCCTGATTGACTGGAACAAGGGCGATTTTCTCGGGTGCCAAGCTCTAGCTAAAATCCGCGACGAAGGCGTACAACAAAAACTTGCGTGTCTGGCTCTGGAAGACCCCCTGCCGGTCTTTGGTGGCGAGGCGATTTTTGTCGACGGCAAACCTGTCGCCCAATCAACCAGCGGAAATTTTGGCTACACAATCGGCAAAAGTCTGGTGCTGGCCTATCTGCCGGTGGAATATATGGACGCCAAAAACTTCACCATCGATGCCTTTGGCAAGCGCTGTTCAGCGTCACTGATCAAAGGCTGTGCCTATGATGCCGGACGAAAAAAGATATTGTGTTAGAGATAGTTTCTAATCCACATCCGCGCTTAGCAGTTTACCGCGCAGGGCTGCTGTGATCAGGGCTTTGGCCTGATTGGAATTCCATTCAGCTGGGCCAATCATGCGGCCGAGTTCCATGCCGTCACGATCAATCAGGATGGTTGTCGGCATGCCGAACACATCAGCTTCACGGGTGATTTTTGCGGTTTTATCGATGTAGAGTTTGAGGCCTTTGACTTTTATCTCGTCAAGGAATGCCTGGGCGACTTCGACGCCTTTGCGATCAATGCTGACGGCAACCACTTCGAATTCATCGCTGCCCATGGATGCCTGCAACTCATCCAGATCCGGCATTTCGCGACGACAGGGCGCACACCAGGTGGCCCACAGGTTGAGCAATACCACTTTGCCGCGCCAATCGCTCAACGACAGGTCATTGCCGCTGGCGTCTTTGAATTTCACATCAGCAAATTCTTTGGGTGCTTTGGCAACGACAAAGGTTATCATGGTGCCGGTGCTGAAGGGATTGACACCAGCCTGTTTTATCGTCGATCCCTTGAGTTGGAAAGCGCTCGAACCATTGCCATCACCACCCTTTTTACCGTATACCCCTGCATCAAGAGAAATTGCGGCAAACATTGCCATGACGGCAGCAACAACAATGGTGGTTTTTTTAATTTCCAGCGATTTCTTCATAAATACAACTCTAATTCAAACAGCCCATCAGGAACAGATTAATGAGCAACAAGATGTGGGGCAGCCGGTTTTCGAGCGGACCCGATGCTATCATGGAAGACATAAACGCCTCGATAGAATTCGACAAGCGTTTATATGCCCAGGATATCCTGGGCTCCAGGGTTCATTGCCAGATGCTTGTGGCAACTGGCATCATAAGTCGTGAAGATGGCGAAAAAATTACTCACGGTCTAGACACTATTTTGTCAGAAATCGAGACTGGAAAATTTGTGTTTTCGCGCGCGCTTGAAGATATTCATATGAATGTGGAATCGCGCCTGACCGAACTTGTTGGCGAGGCCGCCGGCCGGTTGCATACGGCACGTTCTCGCAATGATCAGGTCGCACTCGATTTCAGATTGTATGTGCGCGATACAGCCCTTGAATTTGAAACCGCTCTGCAAGACCTGCAACTGGCGCTGGCACAAAAAGCGCTTGAATTTAACGATGCCCTGATGCCGGGTTTCACCCACCTGCAGACAGCGCAACCGATTACTTTTGGCCATCATTGTCTGGCCTATGTGGAAATGTTCGGCCGTGATTGCAGCCGCATGCGTGATGCGCGCGCCAGAATGAACGAATGTCCTTTGGGGGCGGCTGCACTGGCGGGAACTTCCTTTCCCATCGATCGCCACATGACGGCCAGGGAAATGAATTTTGACCACCCCATGGCCAATTCCATGGATGCGGTAGCCAGCCGCGATTTTGTACTGGAACTGTTGAGTGCATCAGCCATCACGGCCATCAACCTGTCGCGACTGGCCGAGGAAATTGTTATCTGGTGCAGTGCGCCGTTCAAATTTGTGAAACTCTCTGACAAGTTTTCGACCGGCTCGTCAATTATGCCGCAAAAGCGCAATCCGGATGCAGCCGAACTGGTGCGGGCAAAAGCCGGGCGCATTGTTGGTGCATTGACCAGCCTGCTGATTGTCATGAAGGGCCTGCCGCTGACGTACTCCAAAGACATGCAGGAAGATAAAGAACAGGCGTTTGATGCCTTTGACAGCCTGGGCCTGGGGCTGGCGGCGATGGCGGGAATGATAAGGGATCTGGAGCCACAGGTTGATAATATGGAAAAATACGCAGCAAGCGATTTTTCCACTGCGACCGATCTTGCCGACTGGCTGGTGCGCGTTGCTGATTTACCGTTTCGCCAGGCCCATCATGTTACCGGGCAACTGGTGGCACTGGCCAGCGAGCGCAATATCACTCTGGATGAAATACCGCTGGCAGATATGACAAAGGTCGAGGCGCGTATTTCACAGGATATTTATGATGTGCTGAGTGCAAAAAATTCCATCAACTCACGCACCAGTTACGGTGGTACAGCGCCCGACAATGTCAAACAGCAGGCTTTAAGATGGCTTGACATTTTGCAGTCAAACAAAGAAGTTCCTTGAGAACCGGCACGACAGTGTAGTATGGATCATGGGTGTTGGCCAAAATCGCATGGTGGAGTTGAACTTGATGTCCAATGTTAAAATTGCAATCGTTGCCGTCATGGTATCAATGCTCTTTGTGGGTGCCTGTGGCCGCCGCGGTGATCTTGAACCCCCGCCGGTTGCTGACAATGAAGACAATCCTGAAAAAGTTGAACAAAACACCTATTCCGGAAAAACGTTCATTCTTGACCCGTTGATTTAAGTCTGCCTCATGCATCATTTTACCTACAAAAGCGGCATCCTGCATGCTGAAAATACTCCTGTGCCGGACATCGCTGCTCAGGTTGGCACCCCGTTTTATTGTTATTCAACCGCCACTTTAGAGCGCCATTTCAAGGTTTTTGACGAAGCGTTCGGGGATGTTGACCATCTGACGTGCTATGCCATGAAGGCCAATTCAAATCAGGCGGTGATTAAAACGCTTGGCGATATCGGTGCCGGTATGGATATCGTTTCAGGTGGCGAATTAAAGCGCGCTCTGGCGGCCGGTATAGCTGCGGATAAAATTATTTTTTCCGGTGTCGGCAAGACTGAAATTGAAATTTCGGACGCGCTGGAAGCCGGGATATTGTGCTTTAATGTTGAATCCGAATCTGAACTTCAGCTGATCTCGCTGGTGGCCACGGCGACGCGAAAAACCGCCAATATCTCTTTGCGCATCAACCCCGATGTTGATGCCAAAACACACGCCAAAATCGCTACCGGCAAGGCCGAAAACAAGTTTGGTATCCCGTGGACGCGGGCGCGAGAGATCTATGCACTGGCCGCCAGCCTGCCGGGCATTCAGGTCTGCGGCATCGATCTGCATATCGGCAGTCAGATTGTTGATCTCGAACCTTACCGGCTGGCCTACGAGCGCATTGGCGAGTTGGTAGAAAATTTGCGCAGCGATGGCCATGATATTCAACATGTGGATCTGGGTGGGGGACTGGGAATTCCCTATCGGCAAGGCGACAATGAACCACCGCTACCGACGGAGTACGCCAATGTCATCAAAAAAGCTGTTGGCTCGCTGGGGTGTAAAATCATTACCGAACCGGGTCGTCTTATTGCCGGTAACGCCGGAATTTTAGTGGCGCGGGTGGTGCATATGAAGCACGGCGAGAACAAACATTTCGCTGTTATTGATGCCGCCATGAATGATCTTTTGCGACCGACATTGTATGAAGCACACCATGAAGTTCTGAGCGTTGTGCAACCTTCAGTCAATGGCGATACGCAGATTGTCGATGTTGTCGGACCGGTGTGCGAGACCGGCGATTATATTGCCACGGACCGGGAATTACCGCTCCTCAAACAAAACGACCTGGTCGCCATTATGACAGCAGGGGCTTATGGCGCGGTACAATCAGGAACGTACAATACACGGGCGCTCATTCCCGAAGTTCTGGTTAGCGGCGATCAATTCGCTGTTGTTCGCCGGCGCATGGAAGTCGAAGACATTATCGAGCTTGATCAGACCGCACCGTGGCAATAGGCCACAAATCGGTCTAAAAGCCGGTTCATGATACGCTTTAACATTATAACGTATATATGAGGCGTATCAGCCCGGTAATATGGTATGCTGGGTGAAGCGTCTTGTTTTGAGCTATTGGTGATGGATGAACTTACCGTTTCATTTTAAAATTGGCTTATCCAGACTGGCTCTTTATTGGGAGCGCCTGTGGCGTCAGTCCCTGCCGTTATTGTTGAGCGCATCCGGCATTATCTCTCTTGGTCTTTTCGGTGTGTTTGAATGGTTGCCACCGGCACTTCATATCGGCCTGCTGGTGTTGTTTGGCGCGATATTGCTGTGGTCGGTGGTGCGGATTATTAAAGCGCGGTGGCCGGGCGAAAAAGAAGCACTAAGATGGCTCGAAACCTCAAGCGGACACACCCACCGGCCAGCCAGTTCACTGGCGGATACGCTTAGTCTTGATGCTGATGATCCGGCAACCAGGGCAATCTGGCAGGCCCATCGCACACGCCTGATCCCCATAGTTGATGGTTTGAAACCCGGCTTGCCGAAACCTGGCCTTATGCAAAAAGACCCCTATTCTTTGCGCGCGCTGGCTTTTCTGGTGTTGTTTATTGCGGTTTTTTCAGCCGGGCCTGACTGGCGTGAACGTCTTAACAGCATAGCCTCACCAGGGCTCAAACGCATAGCGGTAACAGTGTCGATTGATGCCTGGATTACACCGCCGCGCTATACCGGAAAAGCACCGGTTTTTCTGACTGGCGGCATTGTGAAAATTGCCGATGACACCCTACAGACCCGACGGGTTAATGTGCCTGAAAACAGCGAATTGGTGGTGCGGATTTCAGGCGTCAAAAATCCAGCCGCACTGATAAGCGATCCCTCTGACAGCGACACAGAAACAGTCACTCACGTGTTTAAGGCGATTGATGAGCAAACGCTGGAATTACGGCTCAAGCTCGCGGGCTCGCGCCTGGTTGATATTCTCGATGACGGGGTTAGTCTGTCAAGCTGGCAGATTGCAATTATACCCGATACGCCACCGGTTATTGCCGTTAGTGGCGAGATTAAAACCACCGGCGACCAAACCCTTTCCATTCCCTACACGCTCAAGGATGATTATGGCGTTGTCAGCGCGTCTGCAATGTTTTCGCGCAAATCGATGAATGACGCCATCGTACCGCCCTTTGCCAAAAAGACCCCCGATTTTACCATCAACCTGCCCGGTGCGCGGGTAAGAAGTGCTAACCAATCCGTCTTTCAGGATTTGACGGCACACCCCTGGGCCGGGCTTACGGTTATCTTGAAGCTCAAGGCAGTTGACGATGCCGGGCAGGAAACTTTCAGTGATCCGGTCAGCATTACCCTGCCGGAAAGAAGGTTCACCAAACCTCTGGCTCAGGCCATTGCCGAACAACGGGCCAAGCTTGCCCGCAGGCTCGACAATCGTCAGTCCGTTGCCCTGGCCATCAATG
>CAZJUF010000143.1:0-7758 GCA_964549055.1 uncultured Hyphomicrobiales bacterium
GCACCATCTCGGAAAAATAGGCGTCGGAATAGATGATTTTGGGGATGGTGTATTCGCCGCTGTCTTCCTTGCGGGTGAGTGCTTCTATGATGCCAGGCACATTCATTGACGAATTCCAGCTCATGTTGGCCATGTACATGAACAGGAGATCAATCGCATAAGGATCTTTATTGGCGGCATTGGTGATGACCATATGCATCAGGCCATGGGCAGCTAATGGGGCATCCCACGAATATGCCTTATCGATGCGCAAGGGTGTGCCATCGCCATCCACCAGCAAATCTTCCGGGCCTTTGGTGAAGCCCAGCGGTGAGCCGGGCAAAGGTGTGTTGGGTTTTACCTCACCCATTTTACCGGCGGGTTTGAGGTTTGGCGGGATGGGTTTTGGAAACGGTGGTTTATATCTGAAACCACCGGGGCAATCGATGCTGCCCAATATAATTTGCAGCACATGCAGCAGGCGGCAGGTGTGAAAACCGTTTGAATGCGCCGATATTCCGCGCATGGCGTGCATGGAAATGGGGCGGCCGATCATTTTATCATGTTTGCGTCCGGCCCAGTCGGTCCAGGCAACATCAAGCACAACTTCTTCTTCAAAGGCGCAATGCGCCAGTTCGGCGGCAATACGCCTGATTACGTCAGCCTTGATGCCACAGGTTTTAGCTACACTCTCGGGATCGTAGTCATCGTTGAGAAAACGCTCGGCCATGAGCTGGAACGAGGGCACAGCGGTGCGGCCATCATCGAGGGTGAACTGACCTACGACTGCCGGTGCTACATCAACGCCTGTTGCATCGCGCAATGATTTTGTTGTCTGGTCAAAGCACAAGGGTGCGCCGTCCTTGTCGCGCGCAATCAGGCCATCGTCAGCAGCGCCTTCGTCTTGTATGACCAGCCACGGGGCATTGGTGTAGCGGATCAGATATTCGAGATCGATTTTGTCGGCCTTGAACAATTCATGGATGAGGGAGGCCACAAACAAACCATCAGTTCCCGGACGCAATCCGACCCATTCATCGGCAATAGCCGAATATCCGGTTTTAACCGGGTTGATGGAGACGAATTTCACACCGCGTTTTTTGAGTTTTCCCAGATTGGTCTTGAGCGGGTTGGAGGCGTGGTCTTCGGCGACGCCAAACAACATGAAATACTTCGTGTGCGCCCAGTCAGGTTCGCCAAACTCCCAGAACGAGCCGCCAAATGTATAAAGTCCAGCGGCTGCCATATTGACCGAACAAAAACCACCATGGGCGGAAAAATTGGGCGTGCCAAATTGTGAGGCCCACCATCCGGTCAAGGCCTGGGATTGATCACGTCCGGTGAAAAGGGCTAGCTTTTCCGGTGCTGTGGCGCGAATGTCCTTGAGCCATGAGGCGGCCAGTTCAAGGGCTTCATCCCATTCTATTTCTTCAAATTCACCACGCCCGCGCTCGCCAACACGGCGCAGGGGTTTGGTCAGTCTGGCGGGTGAATAATGCTGTTTGATGCCAGCTGAACCCTTGGCACACAAAACCCCCTTGTTGACGGGGTGATCGCGGTTGCCTTCGATGTAGCTAACCGTACCGTCTTTCAAATAGACCTTGATGCCACAACGACAGGCGCACATGTAACATGTGGTGGATTTGATTTCGTCAGCGATTACGGGCGAAGTGTCTATTTTAGGTGTCATGAAAAAGGGGCTACCAAGCATTATTAAAATCCCAGAGATAGCGCTGGTAACACTAATCTATTAGTGCCACAACCACACCATCATGTCGTCCAGTTTTCTAAATCTCTGAGTAAGTTTTTCTTACTTAAGCGATTACAAGCCTGTGATAATAGTTTAATGCGTGTAGCATTCAGTCAAACCCTCTCAATCCGTCAGCCTCGGGACAGCTGCGAAGATGACGAAGAAGGATGATTTTGCAATGGACGTAGATGCACTTGGCACTGAACTGGCCAGAGCCAGACTGGCCCCGACCCGGTTGAGCGACTATCCGTGTTCACCGCCTGACAGTATAGAGCAGGCTTATCTGGTGCAGGATATTATGGCCGCCAACATGGGATCAGCGGTCGTTGGCTGGAAAATTGGCGTTACTTCTAAAATCGCCCGCCAAATGCTGGGGCTGGATGAACCGTTATCTGGCCCGTTGTTTGCGGATTTTTGCCTGCCAAGCCCGGCAAAATTCAAAGTAGACCAGCAAGATTTAAGGATAGTGGAAGCCGAAATTGGCTTTTGCATGAAACGTGATCTTGTGCCGCGCAACGCACCTTATACGATGGACGAAGTCGCTGGCGCTATTGCCACGGTTCACCCGGTGTTTGAAATTGTCAACAAACGCCTGCCGGGAGACCTGAAAGACAATGCCGGCTGGCTGATTGCGGATGGTGGCGTCGATCATGCTTTCATATATGGACCGGGTACTGAGTTTGATCCCACTATGAATATGGCAACCGAGACAGTTTCAGTCAGTCTTGATGGCACACCTGTAACTGATGGCATTGGCGCCAATGCGCTTGGTGATCCGCTGAATGTTGTGGTATGGCTGGCCAATCATCTGAGCGGGCGCAATATCACTCTCAAAGGCGGCGATTGGGTATCCACCGGTCTTCTCAGCGATGTTGTTATTGCCAATGCAGGCTCAATTGTCGTTGCTGAGTTCCAAAGTCTGGGCTCGGTTTCACTTGAATTAATCTAGGGTTTCCATGCCGGAAAACAAACCAAAACAGGATCGCAAGCAACGCCTTTCCCAGGCTTTGCGTGATAATTTGCGCAAACGAAAACAACAGGCCCGTGATAAAAAGACACAGCAAAACAAGCCAGCGCCAGTAACCAAGAAATAATACCTTGTTGCACCGGCTACAATCTTGTGCTTCAACCCTCTCAATTTGGTCACTTTTTGCTCAAATTTTTGCCCGCTATCGGACTTAAGAAACTATCTGCCTGATGATTTCATCGCAGAAACGGACAAAACTATGGATCGCATAAAAATTACCGGCGGTGAACGCCTGAACGGCACGATTTGTGTGAGCGGGGCGAAAAACGCGACCCTGCCCCTGATGATTGCCAGCTTGTTGAGTGATCAGACACTGACACTGGATAATGTGCCGCAACTGGCTGACGTTAGTATACTTGAACGCCTGTTGCGCCACCATGGCGTCGATACGGCGCACGATGGCCGCCGACCTGGTCAGGATCTTGAAAACGGCGACACGCTGCACCTCAGCGCCAAAGACATCGCTGACACAACCGCACCTTACGAACTGGTTTCAAAAATGCGGGCAAGTTTCTGGGTGTTGGGACCGTTGGTTGCGCGCTGTCATCGCGCCCGGGTGTCATTGCCGGGCGGTTGTGCCATTGGCACACGTCCCGTCGATCTTTATTTGATGGTGCTGGAAAAACTCGGCGCAAAACTCGACCTTGAAGACGGCTATGTTGTGGCTGAAGCGCCCGGTGGTCTTGTTGGCAATCGTATCAGCTTTCCGTTTGTGTCGGTCGGTGCCACCCACACAGCGTTGATGGCGGCAGTTCTGGCGCGGGGCGAAACCGTTTTGGAAAATGCCGCGTGTGAACCTGAAGTGCAGGATCTGGGTGAATGCCTGATCAAGATGGGGGCAAAAATTGAAGGCCTCGGCACGCCCACTGTCACCATCCAAGGTGTTGAAAGTCTCGGTGGTGCCCGTCACAGCGTTTTGCCCGACCGGATAGAAACCGGCACCTATGCCATGGCCGTTGCCATGACCGGTGGCAATGTTTTATTGCGCGGTGCCAGAGCCGATCTGCTTGATGCGGTAATTCCGGTGCTGAAGCAGGCCGGGGTTGATATCAAGCTCGAAAATGACGGTATCCGGGTGACACGCAATGGTGCCAGAATTCAGCCGGTTAAAGTCGACACCCAGCCCTACCCCGGTTTTCCAACAGATTTGCAGGCACAGCTAATGGCCTTGATGACGGTGGCTGATGGTGTTTCCGAGATACGCGAAACAATTTTCGAAAACCGCTTCATGCATGTTCAGGAGCTGGCCCGCTTTGGCGCTGATATTTCGCTCTCCGGCGATCAGGCGACGATAAATGGCGTCGAAGAACTTACCGGTGCACCGGTGATGGCAACGGATTTAAGAGCCTCTGTCTCTCTGGTAATCGCGGGCCTTGCAGCCGAGGGTGACACTTTTATCAACCGCATTTATCACATTGACCGCGGCTTTGAGCGCATTGAACAAAAGCTGTCGCAGGTTGGTGCAAAAATTGAACGGCTGGTGGATTAGATAAAGCAAAAACGCTCAAAGGCGCTTTTTGTTTTCCGAGCCGTCCCGGCCTTGAGCCGGGATCTTCTGACATTGCAATGAACCGCTAACAGGTCCCGGCTCAAGGCCGGGACGGTGCGGTTTTCATGGCTTCAATCCCGCTCTAACGCTCGGAAAAGGCTATGTTCAAGGAGCGGTATACCGGTTTGAGCAGGTATTTCGTCAGCGATTTCGACCCGGTAATGATTTCGGCATTGACCACCATCCCCGGCAATATGAGATGTTGTTCCTTGTTCAGCCCAACACTGTTTTTCGCTAATTTGATCTGGGCTTTGTAATAGGGTTCACCTTTTTCGGTCTGAAATGTGGTGGCCGAAATTTTATTCACTTTTCCGGTAATGCTGCCAAAGCGGGCGGGGTCATAGGTTGTAATTTTGACTTCGGCGGTATTTCCCACCGTTATAAAGCCAATGTCTTTTGGCTGAATACGAACTTCTGCGATCAGCTCCTGCTCCATCGGCACAATTCGGGCAATAACATCTCCCGGCTTCATCACTTCGCCGATGGCATTGGGTATAAGCTCCTGAATAATACCCTTGACCGGAGCGGTGATTAAAAGGCGGGAAACGCGGTCTTTTTGTTTGACAATGACTAATTTGAGTTCGGAAATTTCAGCGGATACCTTGGCAACCTCATCATTGAGTTTTTGCCGCAGACCGGCATTGTATTCGGCCAGTAAACTTCTGGATTCAATCAACGCCTCGCGCGCACCGGCCAGTCGACCGCCAATGGAAATTTCCTCTGCTCTGGTTTTCTCCAGCGTCCTTTTAATTTCGAGGTAGACTGCGCGCGATACAAATCCTTCTTTTAACAGGCTTTCGCGAATGGCAACCTGTTCTTCCTGAATTTTCATCTGCTTTGCCAGGCTTTTTTCCTGCTCCGTCAAGGAGGCGACTTCGGCCAGGCGCTGATCAATTCTGGATTCTATGGTTTTCCGTTCCTCAATGTTTTGAACGAACTGACCTGTCATCAGGCTGTTTTGATTTTGGGCAAGTTGAGGATAATCAATGCCATTCTGGCCAAAATCCAGCGCCCTGTTCTCAAGCATGGCCTGCAAGCGTTCTTTTTGCAGGGTGAGGTTTACCAGGCGGATATTGGTCTGGCCAAAATCACTGTTGGCCACGGCTGGCTGCAGCTTGACCAAAGGCGTGCCTTTTTCGACAACCTGTCCACTTGACACCATAATTTCAGAAACGATGCCGCCTTCAAGATGCTGAACCAGTTGAACCGATCCCACCGGCACCAGCTGACCATTGGCGACTGTCAGTTCTTTAATCTGGGCAACGGTGGCCCAGACAATGCCAGCGGCAATAAATGCACTTAGCAGATACAGCGTGTGAACAAACAGTTTGGGCACCCGGCCCTCTTCCAAAGCGAGTGGCAGGTTGAGATTTTGGCGCTTGGCAGCTGAAGAACCTGTGGCGGGAGGGCGGGATTGAATACTCATAACTAACTTTTCCACTGAACCATAGAACAGGATTAAATTTAGCCGTTTATCCTTAAATCATTGCTAATTTTGTAGGCGATAATCTAAGCTGCATCCAAAATCAAAGGCAGAATCTGATCCGGTTTGCCGTCGTGTACGACTGTTCCATCGGTTAAATAAATAACCCGATCGGCAATGCGCATGTGGCTGGGGCGATGGGTGATAATTATAACTGTCGAGCGCCCCTGCAGCGTCTTTAAATGGCGTATCAGGCGTTCATCACCCTGGCGGTCAAGATTGTTTCCAGGCTCATCCATAAGATAGATCGGGGCATTTTTAACGTAAGCCCGCGCCAGACTGAGGCGCTGTTTGAGGCCATCTGGCATCTGTTTTTGAAACATGTTGTTGAGGCGCGTTTCCAGACCGTCGGGAAGTGAGTCAGCATAATCAAACACGCCTGCGTCCTCACAAGCCCGGGCGATATCCTCGTCACTGGCACCAGGATGGGCCAGCCTCAGGTTCTGCTTTATCGTACCATGGAAGAAAATCGCTTTTTGCGGCACATAGCCAATGGCGTGGCGCAATTCACCCATATCAAGCTGGCGCAGATCAAGCCCGTCGATGTGGACACTGCCCGCCTGTGGCAGGTAAAGCCCGGTTAACAGTTTCAGCATTGTCGATTTGCCCGCACCACTGTTGCCGGTAATGGCGATAATCTGGCCCGGCTCAATTTGTAACGTTAACCCCATCAAAGCGGGCTCGGACCTGGGGCTGTATCTAAATCCTACCCGGGAAAATGAAACCGCACCTTCAAATTTACGGTAAATGCTGGGCAGCTTGCCGGGTTCGCGTTCAAGCTTCATTCTCATCAGGGCATTGACCTGCTGGAAACTCTGCTTGACTTGTTCCAGCCGGTTCATATTCAAAAAAATCGCCTGTATCGGCGACAAAACCCGCCAGACCAGAGCCATGACGGCGATCAATGCACCTGTTGTCATTTCGCCATCAATAACCAGCAGCGTACCAAAGCCAAGCGTGGCAACGCCAGCCGACATGACCAGAATCTGGGCGATGGTCTGGATCGTCAGGTTGAGTTGCGATGATCTGAAATGACATTGCGAGGATTCAGCCGATATGGTTTTAAAACGCGCCAACCAGGTTTCTTCCGCATGCGCCTCTCTTATCGAGCGATGTTTGGTGATCAGTTCTATCAGGAAATTCTGCCGTTTTGAGCGAATTTCTCCGGTTGCTGAAACCCTATTTTTGGTCAGCGGCATTGTGATCGCAGCCATAAGAGTGAAAATTATCATAAGGCTTATGGGCACCCAGGCAACCACACCACCGAACATGATTATTGCTGCCAGGAATACGAATGTAAAAGGCAGATCAAGCGCTGCACCGGCAACACTACCGGTAAAGATTTCCCGCAGGCCTTCAAACTGTTTGAGCCGGGTAATCTGCGCGCCCACAGGTGCACGTTCACTCAATGAAATCGGCAGATGAAGGATTTGCTGAAAAGCAGCTGACGTTAACAATGCATCACATCGTGCCCCCAGATACGCCAGCGCGTGCGTGCGTATTGACCGCAACCCCATATCAGCGCTGATCACAATCAAGATGCCGAAGAGGAAATATACCAGCGATTCTTCAGACCGTGTTCCGATTACCTTGTCGTATACTGACATGACATAAATTGGCACCGCCAGAGCCATCAGATTAATCAGCGAGGTAATTCCCACCAGCTGCACACCGAGGCGTTTAAAGCGGTGGGTGAGCACGTAAATCCAGCCGTGCTTCATTACTTCTTTTTGGTGTTTTTCAATATCAATTTCACTGACCAGATACGCCGTGCCTCTGGCCTCACTCACATCAATTTCAGTGTACCGGGAGGTTTCGCTGTCAAATATGGACAGGCGATTTTCGGTGCGCTCGAGGATAACAGACAAGGCGCCTTTTTTATCCACAAACAGGCAAGGCAAGGCCTCATCCCAAAGCTGTGAGGTTGAGAGTTTTTGTGGGCTGGTTTTAAAATTCAGCCGTGCAATCAC
>CAZJUF010000144.1:0-7738 GCA_964549055.1 uncultured Hyphomicrobiales bacterium
CACGGTCGCGCCGATGGCCCGATACAGATGGATATCCTCAAGGCTTAATTCTTAAAACCTGAGTGTGGTATAATCAGATATGGCTCGGCAATCACGCGAATTTACCTGTCAGTCCTGTGGCGCTTCAAGCGCCAAATGGGCCGGTCGTTGCGATGGTTGTGGCGGCTGGAATACCATTGTTGAAGAAGCAGGTGCCACTTCCGGCATCGCTGCGGGGCCAGTAAAAAGCAGACTTTCCAAGGGTCGGATAATTGATCTGCAACCGCTGAGCGGCAAGGACGATGAACCCGATCGTATTTTTTCAGGCATTGATGAATTTGACCGGGTTGCCGGTGGTGGTCTGGTGCCGGGATCAGCTGTTCTGGTCGGCGGTGATCCGGGTATTGGCAAATCAACGTTGATGTTGCAGGTCGTCGCCAGGCTGGCCAAAGCCGGTCATGTGACCACGTACATTTCAGGTGAAGAAGCCATTGCCCAGGTGCGCCTGCGTGCCGTGCGTCTGGGACTGGCCGATGCCACCACCGGGTTAGCTGCTGAAACCAACCTCAGCGATATTATCACCACTCTTGAGGCCCAACCAAAACTTGCCGCCGTTGTCATTGATTCGATCCAGACCATCTGGTCATCCGATCTTGAATCCGCGCCAGGCACCGTTTCCCAGGTGCGATCGGGCGCACAAGCTTTGATCAGATTTGCCAAAGCCAGCGGTGTTGTACTTTTTCTGATTGGTCATGTGACCAAGGACGGCCAGATAGCAGGACCGCGTGTGCTCGAACATATGGTTGACACTGTGCTCTATTTCGAAGGTGAACGCGGACACATATTTCGCATCTTGCGCGCAGTTAAAAACCGTTTCGGCCCGACGGATGAAATCGGCGTGTTTGAAATGACCGGCAAAGGCTTGAGTGAAGTCTCCAACCCCTCTGAATTGTTTTTAAGTGACCGCGATGAAACCTCACCCGGTTCGGCAGTTTATGCCGGAATTGAAGGCACGCGACCGTTATTGGTGGAAATTCAGGCGCTTGCTGTGGCATCGCCTTTAGGAACACCGCGCCGTGCCGTCATTGGTTGGGATTCATCCCGGTTGGCGATGATCCTGGCGGTGCTGGAAGCGCATTGCCAATTGAGCTTCGCCGGTATTGATGTCTACCTCAATGTAGCTGGCGGGCTCAAACTGAACGAACCGGCAGCTGATTTGGCAGTTGCAGCAGCTTTGATATCCTCCCTCACCGCCACCCCCTTGCCGCCACGCCAGGTATATTTTGGTGAAATAAGCCTGGCCGGTGCTGTGCGCTCGATACCACGGGCAGAAACGCGCCTGAAGGAAGCAGCAAAACTCGGATTTACAGCGGCAACGCTGCCGATGGCAAATGCTGAAACAATCGGAAAACCGCCCAAAACCATCACTCTAAACGGTGTCGGCGGGCTGGCTCATCTGGCCTCCAGACTGATTTTAGCCAGCAAAAAGCAGCAAATTAAGCCTGATGAAAAATTAGCTGGTAATATCGTGCAGTCTTCTATGGCAAAATTGTAAAATATGATAAGGTCGCGCCAGAAACTCAAATTTCGTGCCTCAACAGAACTCTTTATTTATAGGTTTTGATGCCCTTTACCTGGCTTGATATTGTTCTAATTGTCATCATGTTGATTTCAGGTCTGCTGGCGATGATGCGTGGATTTACCCGGGAAGTCTTGTCGATTGTGGCATGGATTTCTGCCGCCATTGGCGCTTATCTGCTTTACCAGCCGCTGCTACCGGTTATCCAGGGATATATTCAACCTGATATTCTGGCCAAGGGCGTTTTGATCGGGGGCAGTTTTTTTGCTATTCTGATTGCTATTTCCCTGCTGGTCATCTTGATGACAGAAATATTGCTGGAAAGCCGTATCGGTGCTTTGGACCGGACTTTGGGTTTTATCTTTGGTCTGGGGCGCGGCGTGTTGCTGGTTGCTGTCGCCTTTTTGTTCTTCAGTTCACTGGTGCCGCAGCAAAATTATCCAGCATGGATACAAAATGCCCGAACCATGCCGATATTGCAGGATACGGGAGATCTGATTGTCGGGGTTTTGCCAAAGGGCATGATTGAAGATTTGATCGGCGGCAAAAAAATTACCGGAAGCAGCGAAGCTTCTCCCCAAACACCCAGAAGTCCAAAATCCGACCTTCTTAATCAAAAACCTGAAAATCCGGCCGCAAGCGCTGACACACAGGCTGAATCAGGGTATAAGAAGGGTGAGAGACAAGGTTTAGAGCAGCTATTTGAAAGTACGACGGGCACGGCCCAGTGACCAGGGTCCGCCGATTTCGAGAGTTTTTATAATGACACTTTCGACACAGAAACAGGTTCGGTCAGTTAAGGTTTACCCTTCATGTCATATCTGAAAAACGACGGTGTTGCAGACACCGAACAGACGGCCGTAGAAGATCCTTTATATAGCGACACTTTGCGAGAAGAATGCGGTGTCTTTGGTATTTTCGGCCACCCTGATGCCGCTGCCCTCACCGCTCTTGGTCTGCATGCTTTGCAACATCGCGGGCAGGAAGCTGCCGGTATCGTTAGCTACGATGGCAAGCATTTTAACGCCGAGCGCCGTCTGGGTCTGGTCGGGGATCATTTTTCGCGCCAGTCAACCATTGATAAATTAAGTGGCCGTCTGGCTATCGGCCATACGCGCTATTCTACCACCGGCGGTACAATATTACGAAATGTTCAACCGCTGTTTGCCGATCTTGCCGATGGTGGTTTTTCAATCTGCCACAATGGCAACCTCACCAATGCTTTAACTCTGCGCAAGGAACTGGTCGAAAAAGGGGCGATCTACCAGACCACGTCTGACACGGAGATTGTGCTTCATCTGGTCTCGCGTAGCCCACGCACGCGGTTTGTTGAGAAGTTTATCGATGCCATCCGCCAGATTGAAGGGGCATATTCGCTTGTCGGCCTCACCAACAAGAAACTGATTGGCGCGCGCGATCCGCTTGGCATTCGTCCCTTGGTGCTTGGTGAACTCGATGGCTGTTATATTCTGGCGTCAGAAACCTGCGCTCTTGATATTATCGGGGCCAAGTTTATTCGCGATATTGAAAACGGTGAAATCGTCGTCATTACCAAAGACGGCGTTGAAAGCCTGCATCCGTTCCCCCGGGTCAGGGCGCGACCGTGTATTTTTGAATATATTTATTTTTCCAGGCCTGACAGTCTTGTGGGCGGGCGTTATGTTTATGATGTGCGCAAACTTACCGGCAAACACCTGGCAATAGAATCACCGGTTGAGGCTGATGTTATTATCCCGGTGCCCGACAGCGGTGTGCCCGCAGCCATCGGCTTTGCCCAGCATTCGGGCATTCCCTTTGAGCTTGGCATTATCCGCAATCATTATGTCGGGCGCACTTTCATTGAGCCGACCCAGCAAATTCGCTCGTTGGGCGTTAAACTCAAACACAGCGCCAACAGAAGCCAGGTTGAAGGCAAGCGCATTGTGCTGGTTGACGACAGTGTGGTCAGAGGTACGACATCTGAAAAAATTGTCCGCATGATGTATGATGCCGGAGCGCTGGAAGTTCATATGCGCGTCGCCAGTCCGCCAATCAAATTTCCCGATTATTACGGTATTGATACCCCCAACCAGGATTCTTTGCTTGCGGCTACACATTCTATGGAAGAAATGCGCGAGATCATGGGGGTCAACACCTTGGCGTTTCTGACTGTTGATGGCTTATACAAATCCCTGGGGTTCGAGGGCCGCGATAATTTAGCACCGCAATTCACCGATCATTGTTTCACCGGTGATTACCCAACCGTTTTGACCGATAAAAACGGTCCCGCAGATCCGCGCCAATTATCATTCCTGGCCGAAACAGGCTAGATCATGACATCATTATTACTCAAAGACCGCCTTGCAGTTGTCACAGGCGCATCGCGCGGTATTGGCCGGGCTGCAGCCGTTGCCTTGTCAAAACAGGGTGCCCACATTATTGCTGTGTCGCGGACACAAGGCGGATTGACCGACCTTGATGATGAACTAAAAAAACATGGTGGCGAAGCAACCCTGGTGCCGCTTGACGTCTGTAATGGCGAAGGCATTAATCGTCTTGGCGCTGCCATTTACGAGCGCTGGGGGAAACTTGATATTCTGATTGGCAATGCGGCCATTCTCGGACCCTTGACGCCGGTAAATCATCTCGATCCAAAGGCTTTGAGCAAACTCCTTGATGTCAATCTCAACGCCAATCATCGCCTTATCCGCTCGCTTGATCCGTTGTTGCGGGTGTCTGATGCCGGTCGCGCGGTGTTTGTCACATCGTCAGTTGCCACTTCAAATACGGCTTACTGGGGTGGCTATGGCACCACAAAAGCGGCGCTTGAAGCCATGGTAAAAACCTACGCCAATGAGCTGGGTAATACTTCTGTTAAGGCAAACCTGCTTGATCCCGGCCCGGTGCACACAAAATTGCGCACTCAGGCAATGCCGGGAGAAGATGCCGCCACATTGCCCAAGCCTGAGGACATCGCCCCGCTTTTTGTCAAACTGTCATCGCCGGACTACACCGGTAATGGCGAGGTTGTGCGTTACCAGCGTTGATAATACCAGTGGCAGCTACCCCGTCATACCGGCGAAAGCCGGTATCCAGGCAGCACGGTATAATCTTGGAGCGCTGGATACCGGCTTTCGCCGGTAAGACAAAAAAGAAACGCGGGAATGGCGGGTGGAGAGGCTTTATCTTTTCTTGCCGGCATAGGGGTTTTTGCCCTTGCGCAAGTGTAACCGAATGGGGATTCCCGGCATGTTGAACACTTCACGCATGCTTTTAATCAGATAGCGCACGTAAGATTTAGGCAAATCATCAGGCAGGGAACAAAAGGCTGCAAAGGTTGGCGGGCGAATTTTGGCCTGGGTGATAAATTTAAGCTTGATTCGCCGCCCCTGGATCGCCGGTGGCGGATGGCGCTCGATGGCTTCGCGAAACCAGTCATTCAGTTTTGCTGTATTTACGCGCTGGTTCCACAAGGCATAAACCTCAAATACAGCCGTCATCAGTTGCTTGAAGCCGTGGCCTTTGAGGGCTGAAATTGCCACCAGCGGGATACCGCCAAATTGTGGCAGGATGCGCTGGGCCTCAGCACGTAGCTCCTTCAAACGCCGGGCTTTGTCTTTTACCGTATCCCACTTGTTTACCGCTATTACCAGTGCGCGACCTTCGCGCTCAACCAGATCGGCAATATGAATGTCCTGTTTTTCCAGCGGCTGGTCAGCATCAATCATCAAGACCACAACTTCAGCGAACTTGACAGCACGCAAGCCATCGGCGACCGACAGTTTTTCCAACTTGCCGCTGATGCGCCCGCGCCGCCGCATGCCGGCGGTATCGAACAGTTTTAGCGGTTTGTTGTTATAGGTCCATTCAACCCCGATCGAATCGCGCGTAACGCCCGCTTCAGGCCCGGTCAACAACCTGTCTTCGCCAATCAGAGAATTGATAAAGGTGGATTTACCGGCATTGGGACGGCCGATGACGGCAATGCGAAGGGGACGGTTTTTGCCACCTTCTTCATCATGGTCGAGGGCATCAATCTCGGCATCAACGGCGATATCGTGATCATCAATCACGCCGGTATTTCTGATAGCCTCGCCCAGATCGACCATGCCTTCACCATGTTCGGCTGAAAGTGGGATGGCCTCCCCCAGTCCGAGTGAAAATGCTTCATTGAGGCCGGATTTTCCTTTGCGGCTTTCACACTTGTTGGCCACAAGAATGATCGGTGTATCTGATTTGCGCAAAAGCTCGGCGAAACGGCTGTCGAGCGGTGTTACTCCGGCGACGGCATCGATCACAAACACAACCACATCGGATTGCTCTATGGCCATTTCGGTTTGCGATTGCATGCGGCCTTCCAGTGTTTTTTTGGAAGCGACTTCTAAACCGGCGGTATCGAACACGGAAAACCGCAAGGCACCAATGCGTCCGTCGCCTTCGCGCCGGTCACGGGTGACACCGGGGGTGTCGTCGACAAGGGCCAGCCGTTTGCCAACGATGCGATTAAACAACGTTGACTTACCGACATTGGGTCTGCCGACTATGGCAACAGTAAAACTCATGGGTTTGGAGCCTGTTTGGTTTTTGAAGGCCTGAAGGCCTTAGCGCATGGCAATCAAGTCAGCGCTGTCAGTGAGAAAATAAATCGTGTTATTGGCAACAATGGGCGCAATAAACATACTGCTGCCAACCGAAATCGACCCGAGGCTTTTTCCACTTTGAGGCGAAAGTGTCAATGCCTGACCTTTGGAGGATACCAGCCATAATCGCCCACCGGCGAGAACTGGCCCACTCCATTGCAATTTGCTGCCCCCTTTGACCACGTCGTCGAGGGAGATTATCCACCGGACTTTACCAGTGTTGCGTGACAGCGCCATTACTTTGTTTTCAAGGCTGAGAACAAATATTGTATCGCCAGCAACCCAGGGCGTTTGCACCCCGGTGATATCACGCCCCCACACGCGAGCCCCGGTTTTCAAGTCCAGTGAGGAAAACCGGCCGCCATGGCTGATGGCATAGACTTTACCGTCATAGACCACCGGTCTGCCGGAAATATCATTCAACTGGGCGAGAGAACTCAAGCTGCCGGTTTTGGTCAGGCTGTCTGTCCATACGGGGGCACCGTCAGCTTCGCGAAAGGCGACAATATCGCCGGAAGAATACGGAACAATGACATAGCCACCACTGACTGCCGGGCTGGTGCTGGCCAACAGGCCCGCACTTTCGCTAACACCTCTGAATTTCCACGCGGTCTCGCCGTCACTGGCATTAAGAGCGAAAATTTCATTGTTGACAGTTGTTGCATAGACGCGGCCGCTCTTTGCGGTGGGTGCAGAGCGGATGGGCACGCCAAGTTCGCGACGCCAGATAATCTTGCCACTTGCCATATCAAGAGCAACGACCGAACCAAAACCGGTAACAGCAAACACTTTGCCATCGCCAGCAGCAACACCACCACCAAAACCTTCATCATCTTCTTCGTCTTTGGGTGTCAATGCAACACTCCACAAGGCACCGCCGTTAGTAGCGGAAAACGCCCGAACGGTCGCTCTGGTATCGAGCACGAAGATAAAATTGCCAACCGCAATGGGACTTGCAGTCAAACGGCCACTGCTGCTCGACCCGCTACCGGCATTGGTTTGCCATAATCTTTTGGGCTGGGCGCTCAGGGCAGGATGTTCAATGGCATTGCTTGGCACCCCACCCGGCTGGGCCCAGTTGGTATTGACATAAGCCTGGGGGACAATAACCGGTGAGGCCGAGGCTTCAGCATCAACGCCAAGAGAGTTGGACGCGTTTTTCAGCACCGCACGGCGCTCGCCTTCCAGGGGCGCCTTTTCTGCACTGCCAGGCAGAAGATCGCTGACGGCGTCAGGAACAAGGTCATTCACTGTCGAACAGGATGAAAGGATCAAACCGGCCAGCACCACAGCGATGAAACGTCTGAATTTTACCAAAATGCAGGCGCTGTTGTGCTTTACGTTTAATTCTCCAGGCATGCTATTGAGCATCCGGTTTGGTTTCCTGTGTTTTTGATGCCGAGGCAGGCAGCTGAGGTGTGATGATGGAAAGCATCGCGGTTGCACGCGTCCGCATATCGTTGGGGGTTTCAGGATCGGTGCTGAGAACAACGAAAATTTCCTCGGCCTTGATAAGGTCGCCGGTTCTAAACGCGGTTATTGCAAGGATTTCCTGAGCTGA
>CAZJUF010000145.1:0-7733 GCA_964549055.1 uncultured Hyphomicrobiales bacterium
TAAGCGTGTCATTTATCCGATAACCGGTACCCACTTATCGGTGACACGCTCTAGTGTTCGTATCGCGCAACCAGCAGCGTTATCTGTTTTCCATTGTTGTCAAAAACTTTAGGACAATGCGTGCCTGTTGTAATCACGCCAATTTTGCTCACCGGGACGCCACATTGTTTTGCCGCAGCTTCAAAAGCACCGGCATCATCGGCGGCTATGGTGCAGATAACCTCATAGTCATCACCGCCATTAAGTGTTCGATGCAACAAATTGTCGTCACCACACACCAGGCTTCGCGCGGCCGAAGACAAGGGCACGTCAGCCAGAATTATATCGGCACTTACCCCTGAAACAGAACACAATGCACCAAGGTCACCAATCAGACCGTCTGAGACATCCATGGCCGCGCTGGCGAATTGCCGCAAAGCGGGTACCAGAGCACATCGCGGCTCGGGGCAGCGATATCGGCGCAGCAAAAACTCCTTGTGCGCCTCACCCAACCCGCCATATAAACCGCGCGCCACATCCAGCCCGAACGCACCATCACCAATGGTCCCTGATACGTAAACAATATCCCCGGTTTGCGCACCATACCGCCTGATCATGGCACCCTGTTCCACGGTGCCAATAGCCGTTATGGAAACGCTCAACGGTCCCGGCGTTTTAACCGTATCTCCGCCATAAAGTGAAATGTTGTAACCCAATTGATCGCGCTGCAACCCGCTGGCAA
Source organism: uncultured Hyphomicrobiales bacterium (assembly GCA_964549055.1). GTDB lineage: Bacteria > Pseudomonadota > Alphaproteobacteria > Rhizobiales > JAJFHR01 > JAJFHR01. The sequence continues at coordinate 722 of CAZJUF010000145.1, forward strand.
AATCCCTCACCCACTGGATTGTGCATTCTTCATTCAAGGCAAGACACAAAGTGTATCCCAGCGGCTCGGCCCCTTTAGCTGCAAGATCAGAAAGATTTACCCGCAAGGCTTTGGCAGCAATGGTTTCGGCTGGATCGCACTTTAAAAAATGCACCCCGGCGACAATTGCATCCGTGGTAATGACGAGGTCTTTGCCAGCTGGAGGTACAAGACAGGCGGCATCATCTTTGAGGTTAAAGGCACCGGGCGTATTGGCAGCTAATGGAGCAAAAATGTCTGCGATCAATGTCCGTTCATTGAGATCGCTGTGTTTGCCCGCAGCCATCTCAAAATTCCTTTGGCCTCAGGTGCCGCGCCAGCTTGTCGAGAACCGCGTTTATTAATTTGGATTCTTCGCCAGCAAAAAAACTGTGGGCGATTTCAACATATTCATTAATCACCACTTTGGCCGGCACATCTTTGCGTTGCCCAAGTTCAAAACAACCGGCACGCAGAATGGCTCTAACGGTTGCATCAATACGCGCCAGCGTCCAGCCTTTGGCCAGGCGTTCGTTGATCAAAGGATCAAGTTCACGTTGTTCTTTGACAATTCCCGTAACCAGACTTTCAAAGAACGGCCAGTCAGGTTGCGCAATGCTCTCCTGACCGGGTTCATTTGCCAGCCCCTGGCCCGCAAACTGGGCCATAACCTCTCCGACATCTTCAGAACCAAGTTCCATCTGATAAAGTGCCTGTACCGCTTTCAATCGCGCACTGGCCCGGGTCAATGCCTTTTTGGCGGGTTTGGCGGGTTTAGCGGGGTTTTTTTCCGATGTTTTACTCATGAACGCGAAAATTCCATTTTTGCTTCTATAATGGCGAGACAGGCTTGCACCGCATCGCGTCCTTTGTTTTTCTGACCTGGATCGGCGCGGACTTCGGCCTGCGCCCTCGTATCCGTAGTCAGGATACCATTGCCGATCGCCAGATTGTCGCGAAAACTCAAATCCATCAATGCGCGGGCAGATTCACCGGCGACAATATCATAATGGCTGGTCTGGCCGCGAATAACACACCCAAGCGCAACAAAGCCATCAAAACTGTCACTGGCCGCCGAGATAACAGCGGGGATTTCCAGAGCACCGGGAACCGTGAAACGTTGATAGTCAACGCCGCGCGCCTCAAGCTCACCAATCGCACCTGTGGCCAGCATCTCAGCTATTTCGGCATAATAAGGAGCTTCCACGATTAAAATTCGGGCATGGCTTTGTGTCATCAGTCTATCTGCTCAATTATTCATTTATGGGGCGCTGGTCGACAATCTTCAGCCCGTAACCATCTATGCCGACGATGCGCCGTGATGGCGTGTTTGACAGCAGTATCATGTCACTCACCCCCAGGTCATTCAATATCTGGGCACCGATGCCATATTCCACCAGACGTTCTTCCGGTGGTGGTGCTGCTTCGGGCTCATCGCCTGATGGTGACGAACCAACGCTGTCCGATAAAGCAGTAATACTGGTATCACGCAACAGGACAATAACACCGCGGCCTGCTTTTTCGATGATTTTCATGGCGTTTTTTATCAGGCCGTCCTTCGCCGGGTCAACGCCAACCACATCATTGAAAAAATCAACCGAGTGCATCCGCACCAAAACCGGCTCACCGCCACTGACATCGCCTTTTACCAACACCACATGCTCGGTATAATCAGCTGTGTTGGCGTATATCTTCATGGCAAACTCACCACCATGCGCACTTTCAATCGTCTGTTCCCTGACCACTTTGACCAGATTGTCATAGCGCAAACGATAGGCAATCAAATCTGCAATAGTACCGATTTTCAGCCCATGGTGCTCTGCGAAGGGAACAAGATCGGGCAACCGCGCCATGGAGCCGTCATCATTCATAATCTCACAAATCACACCGGCTGGATATAATCCGGCCAGACGGGAAATATCACAAGCCGCTTCCGTATGTCCTGAACGCACCAGCACACCACCGTCCTTGGCAATCAGGGGGAAGACATGGCCGGGTGAGACGATGTCTTGGTGATTTTTCGTAGGATCGATTGCCACCGAAACCGTATGCGCCCGATCATGGGCGGAAATACCCGTCGAGATACCTTCGCGTGCTTCAATCGAAATTGTGAAGGCGGTTTCGTGGCGCGATTGATTGCGCGGTGTCATATATTCCAGATCCAGCTCTTCGGCACGCTCACGATCAAGAGTGAGACAAATAAGGCCGCGACCATATCTGGCCATGAAGTTAATGGCATCCGGCGTCGCCATCTGGGCTGGAATAATCAGGTCACCCTCATTTTCACGGTCTTCCGCATCCACCAGCACGACCATGCGGCCGTTGCGGGCATCTTCAATCACCTCTTCAATTGGCGAGAGAATATTTTCAACAAGGGATTGGGCAGCGTTTTCACCGGGCATCAGGTTTTAGTCTCCACATTCATTCGTGCCACATATCGCGCGATCACATCTATCTCAAGATTGACCATATCGCCAATCTTTTTATGCCCCCAGGTGGTCACCGCCAAAGTGTGGGGAATAATGTTTATGTCGAACTCGCATTTCGACACATCATTAACGGTAAAGGACGTGCCATCAAGGCAGACCGAACCTTTTTGCGCAATAAACCGCGAGAATTCTTTTGCCACCCGAAAACGAAAGCGCTGACTTTCTCCAACTGTTTCCAACCCGACAATCTCAGCCACATCATCCACGTGTCCAGACACCATGTGCCCCCCCAGTTCATCGCCGACTTTCAAGGCGCGCTCCAGGTTCAAAATTGTCCCCTCACCCCAAGCACCCGCAGTGGTGGAACTGATTGATTGCGCCGAGATATCCACTTTGAACCAGTTGCGCGCGACTTCACGCCCTTTTTCAACCACGGTGAGACAGACACCTGAACAGGCAATTGACGCGCCAATATCCATTGCATCTGGATCATAGGCGCAGGCGATTTTGAGTTGCCGGTCCGCATCTCCCCGGACCGCCAAAACCTCGCCTAAATCTGTAATAATTCCTGTAAACATACTCTAGTCCCTTAGCCTTTTATCGGCCGGTGGTACAAGGACAGATCATCGCAACCAACCTTTAATTGAGTTTTTTTCCGCCATGACAGACGTTTTACAATCTTGTGCAAGGTTGTCCCGGCAAAAGCCGGTGTGCCATTCTTACCGATTTTATGCGGCGCTTTAAAAATGGCAAGCTCGTCAACCAGATTGTCTTCAATCAACGCCTCGGCAATTTTAGCACCACCTTCAAACATTACACGGTTTATCCCATGATCAGCCAGCCTGGTCAGCAGGTCAGACAAATCTATTTGCCCGGCTTTGGTGTGACAGGGAATGATCTCGACGCCTTTTTCAAACAATCTCATGCTTTGTTCAATCTCGACATTTTGCGAGCAAGCTATCATCACCGGCACAGTTTTAGCGCTTTCAACCAGCCGGCAGTCAACCGGCGTCTTCAGGTTTGTGTCGACAATAACGCGAAGGGGTGAAAGATGCTCAAGCCCCTTGAGGCGGCAGGTAAGATCGGGATCATCTTCCAGCACTGTTCCGATACCGACCACGATAGCATCGCTTTTGGCACGCATAAGGTGACCCCGATCACGCGCCAACTCACCGGTAATCCAGCGCCTGTCCGGGTCATTGGTGGCCAGTTTTTCATCCTTGGAGATAGCCAGTTTCAGCAAAACCGCCGGTTTATTCAAAGTTTTGCGCGACAAATACCCCGCCAGCACTCGTGAGGCCTCAGCACTGCATGTACCGGTGATAACCTCGATATCGTGGTTGCGTAATTGCGCCACCCCCTTGCCGCTGACACGATCATCGGGATCAAGCACGGCACAGACCACTCGCGAAATACCGGCCTTAATCAAAGCCTCACTGCATGGTCCGGTTTTGCCGTGGTGGCAACACGGCTCCAGCGTCACGTAGGCAGTAGCACCTTGAGCCTGAATACCAGCTTGTGCCAGAGCAATAGTTTCGGCGTGCGGACGGCCGCCACTGGCGGTAAATCCGCGCCCGACCATAATCCCGTCCTTGATGATGACACAGCCAACCGGCGGGTTTTGACCGGTTGCACCAACACCACGCCGACTTAACTCAATCGCCAGACCCATATACCGGCTATCGTCGTTGCCCATTAGTCTTCCTGGACCGAATCACTGTCCAGATCTTCACCGGTCAATTCACCCAGCAGGACTTCGAAATCCTTGGCTTCGCGAAATTCCTTGTAGACAGAAGCAAACCGCACATAGGCCACATCATCAAGACGGCGCAGAACTTCCATCACCAGATGGCCGATTGTATCCGAGTTGATTTCGCTTTCGCCCATATTTTCTAACCTGCGCACAATGCCGCTGGCCATACGCTCGACGCGTTCGGGCTCGACCGGGCGCTTGCGCAAGGCCACCTGTAACGAGCGCATCAACTTGTCACGATCAAACGGCACGCGCCTGCCGGTTTTCTTGATAACTGTTAGCTCACGCAACTGAATACGCTCGAATGTGGTAAAGCGCCCGCTGCAATCCTGACACGAGCGGCGGCGGCGAATTGCGGTATTATCTTCAGTCGGACGCGAATCCTTGACTTGAGTATTTGAACTTCCGCAATAGGGACACCGCATGGTTTATTCTCCTGGCGGCCTACTCACGAAGGATAAATCGGAAACCGGCCGCATAAATCAATTACTCTCGATTTGACAGAGGCTTCAACACCACCGTTGCCGTCTGCGCCATTGGCAGCAAGTCCATCGAGAACTTCATTGATCATATCGCCTACTTCGTCAAATTCCGCAATGCCAAACCCGCGCGTTGTACACGCTGGTGTGCCTAAACGAATGCCCGAAGTGATGGTGGGTTTTTCCGGATCAAACGGCACGCCGTTTTTATTGCACGTTATATTGGCGCGACCCAAGGCTGCTTCAGCTGCCTTGCCGGTGAGTTTTTTGGGCCTGAGATCAACCAGCATCAAATGCGTATCGGTGCCACCAGAGACGATATCACAGCCCCCATCAATCAACCGTTGCGCCAATGTTTTGGCATTATCAACGACACTTTGGCAGTAAATTTTAAAGTCAGGCCGCAAGGCTTCACCAAAGGCTGCCGCCTTACCCGCAATCACATGCATCAACGGCCCGCCCTGAAGGCCGGGGAAAACAGCCGAATCGCTCTTTTTTGCCAGTGCTTCATGATTGCTGTGAATCATGCCGCCGCGCGGACCGCGCAATGTTTTGTGGGTCGTCGTTGTGGCCACATGGGCGTGAGGAAACGGGCTGGGATGAACGCCGGAGGCAACAAGCCCGGCAATATGCGCCATATCAACAAACAGATAAGCCCCCACCATATCGGCAATGGCACGGAAGCGGGCGAAATCCAAAGTGCGCGGGTAAGCTGAGCCGCCAACGATAATGACTTCCGGCTTGTGCTCTTTGGCCAGAGCTTCAACCTCATCAAAATCAACCTGGGAGGTAGTTTTGTCCACACCATACTGAATGGCATTGAACCATTTGCCCGACTGGTTGGGCGGTGCGCCATGGGTGAGATGACCACCGGCAGCAAGGCTTAGGCCCAAAATTGTCGCACCGGGCTTGACCATCGCCATCATCGCGCCCTGATTGGCTTGTGAGCCTGAATTGGGCTGCACATTGACATATTCACAGCCAAACAGCTGTTTCGCCCGCTCAATCGCCAGAGTTTCAACCACATCCACATATTCACAACCACCATAATAGCGCCGCCCGGGATAACCTTCGGCATATTTGTTGGTCATGATCGAACCTTGCGCTTCCAGCACCGCTCTTGAGACGATGTTTTCAGAAGCAATCAACTCAATCTCGTTTTGCTGACGCCCAAGTTCAGCGGTAATCGCTGCCGCTATATCCGGGTCGCTTTCTGCCAGTTTGGTTGAGAAAAAACCGGGATAGATACTATCCGCTTTGTTTTGATCATGTGTGGACATTGTTCCATCCCTGTTTTCTATGAGTTCGAGGCTTTACGGTATCAGGATTGTAGATCCTGTAGTTTTTCGCGCTTCAAGATCCTTGTGAGCCTGGGCTGCATCTTTAAGATCATACGTCTGATTGATCGATATCTTAACATGGCCCTGCTCGACAACATCAAACAGGTCCTGAGCTGTTTCCAAAAGATCCTTGCGGGTACTTACATAGGCAAACAAAGACGGGCGCGTAGCAAATAACGACCCTTTTTGGCCCAGAATTCCAATGTTGAAATCTTCAATCGGTCCCGATGAAGCACCAAAACTCGCCCACAACCCCAAAGGTTTGAGGCAATCAAGCGAGCCGGGAAACGTATCTTTGCCAATGGCATCATAAACCACATCAACCCCCTCACCATTGGTGAGTTCCTTAACGCGTTCGACAAAATTCTCGTCGCGATAAAGAATGGTGTGGGTACACCCGTGATCTTTGGCAAGTTGTGCTTTTTCTTCTGAACCCACGGTGCCAATGATGGTGGCACCCAGATGTGCAGCCCACTGGCACGCCAGCAGGCCCACACCGCCAGCAGCGGCATGAAACAACAAGGTTGTATCACTGGTGACATTATAGGTCTTGCGCAGCAGATAGCGCGTTGTCATGCCCTGCAACATCATCGCCGCCCCCTGCTCATAGGAAATAGCATCGGGCAATTTTACCATTTTGTCAGCAGGAGCGATCCTTGCCGTTGCGTAAGACCCGATTGCCCCGGCATAGGCGACACGGTCTCCGGCTTTGAGATAATCCACATCAGCCCCAACCGCCAAAACCTCGCCCGCAGCCTCCATGCCCGGCGTAAACGGCACGCTGGCGGCGGGATAAGCGCCAGTGCGGAAATAGACATCAATATAATTCAGCCCCACCGCATGATGGCGAATTTTCACTTCACCGGCGCCGGGCTCCCCAACGTCAACTTCTTGCCACTTCAAAACTTCAGGGCCGCCAACTTCGTTGACTACTATTGCGTGTGCCATTTATGGCTCCTTTGATGAATTATAAACGTTGCCGGGAACGTTAAC
>CAZJUF010000146.1:0-7721 GCA_964549055.1 uncultured Hyphomicrobiales bacterium
GCACTGGTTGAGCCAACATCGAAAACGGATGGCATCGATAACTCGCCGGTGGCTTGCTTGTATAAGGCTTTGCGCAGGCTTCCCGCCTGATCGGTGGCAGAGGCCAGCTGGTCAGCCAGAATAATCAGCACGATTGAGGGCGGGATTATCTGCCCCAGGGTTCCTGAAGCGGCAATCGTACCTGTGGCCAGCGGCGTTGAATATTTATTGCGCATCATGGCTGGCAGGGAAATCAACCCCATGGCAACAACCGTTGCCCCGACAATTCCTGTTGTCGCCGCCAGCAGGGCACCAACAAAGACCACCGATATTCCCAGACCGCCGGGTATGGGGCCGAACAATTTGGCCATCGTCACCAGCAGATCGACGGCGATTTTGGATTTTTGCAGCATAATCCCCATGAAAATGAACAGGGGCACGGCTATTAAAGTGTCTCGTTCGACAACCCAGTAAACACTTCGCAGATTGGTTACCCCGGCCGACAGCCATTGCCACGGAGAACCGGTGAAGAAATAAGCCGCCGCATCGCCGGCAAAAACAATGCCTGACACACCGGCGAGTGCGATTGTCAGAATAGCTGCTCCGGGCAACGCAAAGGCTACGGGAAAACCAGACCCCAGCGCTGCAATCATGAGAACAAGGAGTAAACCTAGAAAAAAGAGTTCCATTCTATGTCCTTATTGCGCAACGATGTCGGTGTTACGGTGGCCGGGTTCTTGCCGGAAATCAGCCACGGCTTCAAACAAAAAGCTGATGAATTGAATCAGCATAGTGGCGGCGAAAACGCCCAGAAATGCTGCCATCTGGTATTTAATATAAAGACCGATGCTGCCGGTTTGCGTTACTTCGAAATTCATCACCGGGGAATTGATAATCGACTGTTTGCCGCCAAAACCAACGATCAAAATTACCCAACAGGTGGGGATGCCAAGAAATAAAGCGCCAAAGACATTGAACAGCCCCTTTTTTTTCGCCCTGAAGCCCGCATAAAGAACATCAACACGCACATGGCCTTCATCATACAAGGTGTAGGCCGAAGCAAACAGGAACAAAGCTGAATACCAGTAGCGCACCAGATCTCCCATGAACGCCTGTTCGTAGGAAAAGACAAACCGGGTAATGACGATGGAAAGTTCGGCAATTATTATCAATAATGCCAGCCACGAAAACCCCAGTGTGCGCGTGAACGCACCGACAATAAACCCGAGGATCACCAGCGGTAAATGAATATACATGCCGACGAAAGAAGGCCGGCCGAAGTTGCGGACGTTGTCGATTTCAAGAAACAGGGCAAAACCGCCTTCGACCCGCATAAATGAAACAACAATGTCGGCAACACCGACAAAGAGCACGGCAAAGAAAAAACTGCGAATGATATAGATATTTGCCATATGGATGCGTCTGGCGTCCCATCGCAGGGAGGTCTCAGGCGAGCGCAGTACATAATATACGGAAACACCAATCGCTATCGCATAAAGCAGGATTGGCACGATGCTTGTGGACTTGCCCGTCAGAGCACCTTCCGGCCCGGTAAATCCGAAGCCGACAATCAGAATATTATTGATTAGAAAGGCTGCAAGAACCCCCAGCATCGACCAGCCGATTAATCTGGTCACCGGTGCCGGTTGGCCATGTCGTTCGATGCCTGCGGCATCGCCCCTATCAGACATTTTATCTCCCTAACTCCCGGAAACCCCATACAAGCGTCTAACGCCTCCCACCTGAGTTTCCGTGACCACAGCTACATCTTTTTCAACGTCGCCCGGCACTTTCGACGAAAAAGAGCGGGGCCAGCAGCCCCGCCCGTATTTTTTGAAATTACCCGACCTCTAAGCGTCGATACCCAGAACGCGGTTGCGCTGGTTGGTAAAGGTACCCTGGAACTGGGCCATCATACCGCCAATGTCGCGCAAACTGGCCTGGAAGGCATCATCAACCTTGACAGCCAGCGCTGATTTGGCACGAGTTTCCTCAAATACCTCTTTAGCGGCATCGCCGAAAGCATCCCAGATGTCGTCATTGAAGGCGGCAACCTTGACACCTTGTTCGTCAACCAGTTTTCTCAAATATGTGCCATTAAGAGCCATGGTTTCTTCGAACTGAGCGGCATTTTCTTCATTGGCAGCAGCAGTAATAACCGCCTGCTCCCAACTGCTCAGGCTTTCCCACCAGGATTTGTTCATGCCAAGAGCCAGGTTGGCGTTGGGCTCATGCATGCCACCGGTGTAGTAGTATTTGGTGACTTCATAGAATTTCATGAAGTAATCATTGTAGGGGCCAACCCATTCGGTCGCGTCAATAGCGCCGGAAACAAGGTTTTGATAAATCTGGCCACCGGGCAGGGAAATCGTTGAGACGCCAAGTTTCGACAGCACCGTGCCGCCAAGACCGGGAATACGCATTTTCAGACCCTTGAAATCATCAGGGGAATTGATTTCCTTGTTGAACCAGCCACCAGCCTGGGTACCGGTTGCACCACACGCCAGAGCCTTGAGGCCGAATTTTCCTGACACTTCATCCCAAAGCGCCTGACCACCGCCAAACTTGATCCAGGCATTCCATTCGTCCACAACCATACCAAACGGCACCGTGGTGAAATAAGCGAATGCCGGCTCTTTACCAAGCCAGTAATAATCAGCGGCAATATAGGCCTGTGAGTTGCCTGACGCGACTTCGTCAAACGAATCAAACGCTTTAACACGCTCGCCAGCAGCGAAATATTCAACCGTAATTGCCCCTTGTGACAATTCGGTGATACGCGCGGCAAGACGTTGTGCAGAAATTCCCAAGCCCGGGAAATCCCGTGGCCAGGTTGACACGATTGTCATGGTTTTTTTAGCCTGCGCGATTGCAGGCGCAGCAAGCGTTGTGGCTGCTGCGGTTGCACCAGCAGCAAGGCCAGCATTTTTAATAAATGAACGACGATCCATGTAAAACTCTCCCTATTAACTCATATTAGCTTAACCAAACAGTACAGGCATCGGTTCTCTCCCATCCCGTACAATCGGGCAGAAGGTACTCCCTGTTGCGCCCGAGGTCCAGTTTAAACAGTCTCCAGTCACGTGGATTTGTGATTTGTGTCAAGATCAGCCGGGGTTTTTTGTCGTTCCACTTCCTGAAGGTCAATAACATCTCACTTGTTACGTCTCGGGGCATGTTCAGGTCTGTTGCCAGTTACGGCGCGATACTTCTGGTAATAGATACATCCAGCTCCTCATAGCCGTGATAATCAATGAGTTCATAAATCTGCGCGCGGGTCATCATTTTATCGAGAATTGGCTCAACCGAACCCTGACTGGCCAATTGCTGATACATGTCGGCCATGGCTTTGGCGGCAATTCTTAAAGCCGATACCGGCCAGATCACCATACTGTAGCCCAGCGCTTCAAATTCATCAGCACTGAGATAAGGGGTGCGGCCAAACTCGGTCATATTGGCAAGCAGCGGGGCATCAATCGCATCCGCGAATTCTCGCAAATCCTCAACCGATGTCAGGGCATCAGGAAAAATTGCGTCCGCCCCGGCTTTCAGGTAAGCCCGCGCCCGGTCTATAGCCGCCCCAAGCCCTTCGACACCGGCAGCATCAGTTCTGGCGATAATGCGCAAATGTGTTCTTGCCTTGCGTGCAGCTGCAACTTTTTCTGCCATCTGCTCCGTTGTCACTAGCGTCTTGTCGTTCAGATGGCCGCATTTCTTCGGCAGTACCTGATCTTCAATGTGAACGGCAGCAGCACCGGCAGCTTCCAGTTCACGCACCATGCGCATGGTATTGATAGCTTCGCCATAGCCGGTATCACCATCAACCACGAGGGGCAGTTGGGTGGCGCGGGCAATGGAACGCACATTGGCGCACAATTCCTCAAGCGTCATTATGCCGAGATCCGGCAAACCTTGTGAAGCGGTCAAAGCGCCGCCAGAAATATACAGTGCGTCAAATCCCGCATCTTTGGCCAATAGCCCGGCAAGGGCATTGTGCGTTCCGGGCAAGCGCAAAATTCCGGGTTTTTTCCAATAATCGTCAATAATATGTCCCGGCAGGCGCGGAGCTTCTTCGCCGGGTGTCAGCCATTTACTCATGGTTTATTTCTCCAATGTTTCTTTTGGTACCAGCACCAGGCCTTCCATCAAGCGGCGCGTTGTTCGCCATATTGAGGCCTGTTTCACTCGAGGATTGCCCCCTTGTGGGCATTCCACCACCGCATCGACTTCAAGGATGCCCGAAGGTGTGCCGATGGTGAGCCCCGTGTTGGGCCGGGCGGATACTACATCGCAAACCAGAGTGTTGGCCAGACGAGATGTTGTTGCCACACATAAAGCTCCGGTAACGGGAATAGCCCGGTGTGCCTGTCCCATCGATATCATGCGAACGGAAATGTCGTATGAGGTCGAATCTATATTTTCCCCCGCCAGGGTTTGATAGGCGACGGGTGAGGCAATAACGGCGATTTTGGGTATGGATTGAATGGTGCCCGCATGCTCCACGCTCGCCGCCAAACCCATTTTCACCGAAGCTGCCCGGCGTGCGTCTTCGAGGCTTTGCATCACTGAAGTATTGGCATCTATCGCCTCAGGGCATTCACACCCTTTGAGGCCGAATTCTTCTGCGCGCACGAACACGCAAGGATTTCCGCTATCAACAAGTGTCGCTTCTATTGTTTTGCCATCGGGCAATTCAAGTTGTGTCGTTCCGGTTCCCGCAGGTAAAAGGCCATGGCCGCGGGCGTTGCCGGGATCGATAAAATCAAGCCGGATACCGGCACCACGAGGGGCTACACCAATGATTTCAGTTTCACCGGACACAGTGGCCAGACCGTTGCGCACGGCGAAGCTGGAATGAATGGTTTTGCCCATGTTGGTGGCATGAATACGGATGGTCACATTGCCATCTTGCGGCACTTTCACCAGGCCTTCATCAACGGCAAAAGGACCAATGGCCGAGGTCATGTTGCCGCAGGCGCCGTCATAATCCACCACGTCATCTTTAATGCCGATTTGCACGAAGGTGTAATCAACATCAACACCTTGTCGTGTAGCAGGGCCAACGATACAGATCTTGGACAGGGACGACAGACCCCCGCCCATGCCATCCAGCTGGCGGCCATAAATATCGGGCGAGCCCATAGCGGCAAGGAAAAACCGGTGCAGACATTCTTCGTCTTCAGGCAAATCTGATCGCTTGAATATAAGCGCCTTGCTGGTGCCACCACGCATGAAAACCGCCGGAATGCCCCACTGGTGGCCGCGATCAATCATTCTTCGCTTCCACTCCCAGTCGGATTTCGAGATAAGGCAGCAGACCACCGGCATTGATAATCTGCAACAAATGCGCAGGCATTGCTTCTGCCTGATAGTTTTGTTCACTGGTCAGATTAAAAACCTCGCCAGAAGCAGCGTCAATGCGCAAACTGTCGCCATCGCCAATACTGGATGCATCAGCACAAACCAGCGGCATCAGTCCGAAGTTAATGGCGTTGCGGTAGAATATACCGCCAAAGGATTGCGCTATAATTGCCCGGATACCAAGATGGCGCAGGGCTTCGGCTGCTTGCTCACGCGATGAACCGGCACCAAAATTCTTTCCCGCCACAACACTATCACCGGGTGAGACCGAAGCGGCAAAATCCGGGGCCAGTCCTTCGAGGCAATAACGCGCAAGTTCTGCAATCGGGCGCTTGATATATATGCCCGGCGCCAGTTGGTCGGTATCAACATTATCGCCAAAGACCCAGGCGCGGCCTGTGTGGTCATTCATGATTGACCTCCATCAAGAAACGGACGCGGATCGCAAATTTCCCCGGCAATGGCGCTGGCTGCCACGGTGTAGGGCGAGCCAAGATAAACGCGGGCGGATTTTGAGCCCATGCGACCTTGAAAATTGCGCGCGGTGGATGCGATACAGACGTCGCCCTCGCCCAACACACCGGCACCATACCCGGCGCACGCTCCACAACCGCTGGGCAGGAGTGTCGCCCCGGCCGCCAGCAATATGCCAAGTGTGCCATCTTCAGTGGCTTGCGCCAATTCACGCACCGAGGCGGGAGCTACCAGTAACCGGATATTGGGCGCAATCTGACGACCTGCCAGCACTTCAGCTGCCATCTGCAAATCATTGAGCTTGGCCCCGGTGCAGGCACCAATATAGGCCTGGGTTATTTTAGTACCCGCCTGTTCGTCAACACCAGCAGCATTGGCCGGGCTGTGCGGAGCGGCAACCTGCGGGGTTAATTCGCCCGCATCAAATTTTAAAATCCTGGTGTAGGATGCATCTTTGTCGCCGCGCCAGTTTTGCGCACCCGGTTTTGCACCGGTTACATTTTCAATAAAATCGAGCGTTGTGTCATCGGCTGAAATTATCCCGGTTTGCGCGCCCAGTTCGGCAGCCATATTGCACAAGGTCATACGCTCGGCCATGCCGAAAGACGAGATCACATTGCCGCTATATTGTATGACCTGATAATTACCGCCATCCATGCCCAACGATGCGCATAGTTTGAGCATGATGTCTTTGGCACACGTGCCGCGCGGCATCTTGCCTGACCAGTCGATGGATATGGTTTCAGGCACCTTTATCCAGGTTTCTCCAGTGGCGACAATTCCGGCCATGTCTGTTGCACCAACACCAAACATAAAACAACCAAAGGCCCCACCGGTAGGCGAATGACTGTCGCCACCAACCACAAACATGCCGGGCAAAAGATGGCCACGTTCGGGCAGCACCACATGGCAGATGCCCTGCATGTCATAGAAATTATCAATGCCCTGAGCGGCCACCCAGTCGCGGGTCAGGTTTAATATTTCAGCACTTTGCACATCGACTGCGGGCACAAAATGATCCGTAATAACAACGATCCTGTCCGCATCCCACACCTTGACGCCAAGGCGATCAAGGACAGGTTTGATGCGGCGCGGCCCGCCACTGTCATGCATCATCGCCAGATCAACCTTGCAGGTAACAATCTCGCCGGGACGCACATGTTCGCGACCGGCAGCGCGCGCGATGATTTTCTCAGCCAGCGTCTGGCCCATGGGCTGCCTCCCGGTCAGTTGCGATACGATTTATCAATACGATCAAGTTTGCGCAACAGCGCTGGCCATTCAACTTTGCCGATCGGGCGATAGCCTTGTGTGGAATTTTCAAACCGATTGCGCTTAATGGTTGTCTGTTGCACGTGTTCGGGAATGGGCTTGAGTTCCGCCCCGCTTTGTTGCGCCGCCAGTTGCATGCGACACGCGCGCTCAGCACGATACATCCACATGAAAGCCTCGCCAACAGTGGCACCGACACTCATTAGTCCATGATTACGCAAGATCAAAACCTTGTTGTCGCCCAAGTCGGCGGCAATGCGATCGCGTTCATCAAGGTCGGTGGCGATGCCTTCATAGTCATGATACCCGGTCGCAGCTATCACTGCCAGCGCATGCTGGGTCAGCGGCAACAATCCTTCTTGTTGCGTCGCTACACCAACGCCGGCCGGTGTATGGGTGTGTATGACACAAGCAACCTCGGGCCGGTTCATGTGCACAGCTGAATGGATGGTGAAACCGGCCGGGTTGATACTAAAATCGGTTGCAGACAGGATATTGCCCTGTGCATCGACCTTGACCAGAGAAGATGCGGTTATTTCCTCAAACATCAGCCCAAACGGATTGATCAGAAAATGATCCTCCCCGCCTGGCACCCGAGCTGATAGATGCGTTGCCAGCATATCACTCCAGCCATA
>CAZJUF010000147.1:0-7715 GCA_964549055.1 uncultured Hyphomicrobiales bacterium
TTCCACGGTGTTGATTTGGGCTCATAGGTGCCGAGCAGCAAGCCGTTGCGCTCCTGACGGAAATAGATATTGGCCTCATAGTCAATTCCGGCGGGCAGCCTGTCGTCGCGGTCGCGTGCGGCAATTTCGGGAATATCCTCAGTGATGAGATAATGATGTTCCATAGGTTGTACCGGCAGATGAAGGTTCGCCATATGTCCGGCTTCACGCGCCCACAATCCCGCCGCATTGACAATCATCTCGGCGTTGATGGTACCTTTTTCTGTGACCACATCCCACGAGCCGTCTTTTTTCTGGCGGGTCTCGATTGCTGGTGTGTGGGTGAAATATTGCGCTCCGTGCACACGCGCTGCCTTGGCATAGGCATAGGTGACGCCGGAAGGGTCAATATCGCCATCCAGCGGGTCCCAAAGAGCTGCAACATAATGTTTGGGGTCAATCAGCGGGTGGCGGCGAGCGGCTTCCTCGATTGAGATAAATTCCTGATCAAGCCCCATATAGCGGGCTTTTGAGCGTTCGCGTTTGAGATAATCATACCAGGTCTGGTTGGAGGCTAAATAAAACCCGCCGGTGGCATGCATGCCGACTGAATGGCCTGAAGTTTCCTCAATCTCCTTGTACAGATTGATGGTGTAGCCTTGCAGTCGTGAGATATTGGGATCAGATGAAATCGTGTGAATTTGCCCGGCTGCGTGCCACGATGACCCCGAAGTCAGTTCATCACGTTCGAGCAGCACAACATCTTTCCAGCCGAATTTAGCCAGGTGAAACAGGATTGAACAGCCGACAACTCCGCCGCCGATGACGACGACTTTTGCGTGTGTTGGCAATGCTTTATTGGTGTTCATGACATTCCTTTCTTGGGTGCTCAATACCAGGCATCTTTCATGCTCTCTTTGCGTTTGGCGATGAAGGCTTTGAGTTCTTCGTCAATTGCCGGGTCCAGTGACGGTGCTTCATAATCTTTGAGTAATTGGTTCCAGCGCTCATAGGCGCGGGCCTCGGTATCCTTGCTACCGGCTTCTTCCCATTGCTCACAGCTGTCGGAATTCGACATTTTTGCATCGTAAAATGCGGTCTCGTAATTCGCCATCGTATGAGCTGAACCGAGAAAATGACCGGCAGGTTCCACATCATCGTAAGCCGAGCGCCCAAGCGCATTGTCATCAAGCGCTATGCCGGAAAGTAACGTCTGATAGGCTCCCAGACGATCGGCATCTATTATCAGTTTTTCGAAGCCGGTGGCCAGGCCACCTTCGAGCCAGCCCGCAGAATGCAAGACAAAATTAGCACCGCCCATGACGGTGGAATGCATCGAATCGGCACTTTCAGCAGCGGCTTGCGCATCGGCAACTTTTGATGAGGTAAGAGAGCCGCCACAGCGTAAGGGGATGCCAAGCCGCCGGGCCAGTTGGCCGATGATGTAGTTGGAGGCGACGGGCTCAGGCGTGCCAAAAGTCGGTGCGCCGCTTTTCAGGCTGATGGAGGAGAGGAAATTGCCCAGAATAAACGGTGATCCGGGCCTTACCAGTTGCGAAAATGCGCAACACATCATGGCTTCGGCCAGGGCTTGCGCAATCGATGCCGCTGTCGTCACTGGTCCCATGGCACCACCGAGGATGAAGGGGGCGACAATCATGCCCTGATTGGCGGCGGAGTAGGTGCGGATGGCCTCGGTCACCACCCGGTCCACCAATAATGGTGAATTGGTGTTGACGTTGCCCATGATGACGCAATGATCGGCCATGAACTCATCGCCATGGAGAATGCGCGCCATGGCAACACTGTCTTCAGCCCGCGACTTTTCGGTTATGGCACCGAGCATGGGTTTGTCGGACCAGCGCATGTGGGCATAGAGCATATCAAGATGGCGCTTGTTGACCGGGATGTCGCAAGGCTCACAGGTAACAAAGCCGGAATGGTGCAGTTGCGGCAGCATATAGGTGAGTTTTACCAGCTTGATAAAATCTTCAATTGAGCCATAGCGCCGACCCTTTTCGAGGTCACGCACAAAAGGTGGGCCGTAGACGGGGGCGAAAACTGCACTTGTGCCGCCAATTTCCACTGTTCTATGGGCGCTGCGGGAATGCTGGCTGAATTTTTCCGGTGCTGTCTTGCACAAATCACGCGCCATTCCTTTTGGCAGGCGCACGCGGGTGTCCTTAATATCGGCTCCGGCAGCTTTCCAGATCGCCAGAGCTTGCGGGTCGTCGCGAAATTCGAGGCCAACTTCCTGCATCAACCAGTCGGCCTGATCTTCAAGACGTGTCAGGCCTTCTTCGCCGAGAAATTCATAGAAGGGGATTGCACGGGTAACATACGCCGGTGCCGCAACGACCACACGCTCTCTGCGCTTGCGCCCGCGGGGCCGCGATGGTTTGGAGCTTTGGTCTTTGTCCGGCATTTTATGTATTCCCGTAATCGCCTGAGATTACAGGATAGACCACTTGCGGACAAATTTGACGGTTGCAAATACTACTGCTTTTCATTAGTTGTAGTTATGCATAAATTGTATAAATATGTTCATTCGCCAGCGGCTTTGCTGGCATTTGAAGCCGCAGCGCGATTGTCCTCTTTCACCAAAGCGGCAGAGGCGCTAAACGTCACACAACCGGCCATTAGTCAGTCGGTCAAGAAAGTTGAACGCGCTTTGGGGGTGGCTTTGTTTGAACGCCGTAACCGGGGGGTTCAACTGACCGAGACCGGCGAGCGTTTTTATACCGATATATCATATGGATTAATGCATATATTGCGTTCGGCTGAAAGCATTGCCATCAAATTATCCAGCCAGCATGTGACGCTGTCATGTTCCACAGCCTTTGCGCATTACTGGATGGTGCCGCGTCTGGCTGACTTTCGGCAAAAACATCCCGGCATTGAAATCAGGGTGCAGACCACAGATCGTGATATTGAATTCAGTCAGGAAAACATCTCGCTGGCGGTGCGGCGCGGAAGCGGTGAGTTTCCCGGTTTTCATGCCGTTCAGATTGCGGAAGAACGTCTCTATCCCGTCGCCAGTCCGGGGTATTTAGCCAGCAACGGTAAACCTGAAAATGCAACGGCATTGCTTCAACATGCCCTGATACATCTGGAAGAACCTTTCCGCTTGCGGCCGGGGTGGGCGGACTGGTTTGAAGCTCAGGGAGTTGTCTATCATGATACTGGTGGTGGCTTGCGGCTCAATGATTACGCGCTTGTTATTGAAGCCGCTATAGCCGGGGAGGGCGTTGCCTCGGGCTGGCATCACATTGTCGAAAAACTTGTGGCGCAAGGCGTGCTGGTGAAGCTGATGGACAGTCCTTATGAAGTCGGGCAGGGGTTTTTTGTGGTCTGGCCCAAAAGAAGCATTCTCAGCCCACAATCGGAAACACTCTTAAGCTGGCTTCAGGCTGCGGCTTAGGTTTTCTTTGATATCAATCTTCTGTGCGCACAGCACCTGAGGCCACCAGCTTTAGGGCTTCAGGATAGATCTTGTGTTCTTCTATGAGTATCCGGGCAGCTAACGTGTCGGCTGTATCTTCTGCCACAACCGGAACCACAGCCTGGGCGATGATCGGTCCGGTGTCCATTTCATAGCGTATATAGTGGACAGTACAACCGCTGAATTTGACCCCGGCATCGAGCGCGCGCTGATGGGTGTCGAGGCCTTTGAAAGACGGCAGCAGGGAGGGATGGATATTGAGTATTCTGTTATGCCATTTTTCGACGAAATCTTTCGACAATATCTGCATGAAACCGGCCAGGCAGATAAGCTCGACACCATGTTCATTCAGTGTTTTGTTGAGGGCGCTGTCGTATGCTTTGCGTGAGGAATATTCGCTGCGCACCAAAGTGGCCGTTGCAATGCCTGCCTTTTGAGCGGTCTGCAATCCCGGTGCATCAGGCTGGTTTGACACTATGAGAACGGGGGTTGCGGGAAAATCAGGTGATTTGCAGGCTTCCAGCAATGACATCATGTTGCTGCCGCGACCGGAAATGAAGATGGCGATTTTTAACGGGTGAGCCATGATATGCGCTTTAATAATTTAACTTGCCGCTGAAACCTACCTGGGCACCGCTTTTGCCTTCAGTTGCTTGGTTAAGAGTACCAATTAACTGTATGGTTTCGTTGTGGTTTGTGAATGTTTCCGTAATGCCGGTCACTTCTTCCGGGGCGCAACACACGATCATGCCAATGCCGCAGTTGAAGGTTCGCAACATTTCGCGTTCCTCGATGTTTCCCGCCTGAGCCAGCCATTTGAACACCGGTGGGGCTGTGAAAGATGCAAGATCGATATTGGCTACAAGGCTCTGTGGCAGGACGCGGGGAATGTTTTCAATCAGACCGCCGCCGGTGATGTGGGCAATGGCTTTGATTTTGCACCCCTGTTTGAGCGCTTCCATAACCGGTTTTACATAAATCCGTGTTGGTTCCAGTAAGGCTGTACCAAGTGTCTTCGATCTATCAAACGGGGCGGAATCGCTAAATTCAAGCCCGGCTTTTTCAATTAAATGGCGCACTAAAGAAAAACCGTTTGAGTGCAAACCGCTTGAAGAAATGCCCAGGATTACATCACCATCGGTGAGATCAGACGTTGGTAACAGTTGGCCGCGTTCGGCTGCTCCAACCGAAAAACCGGCGAGATCGTAATCATTGGTCGCATACATGCCCGGCATTTCGGCAGTTTCACCACCGATCAGGGCGCAATTGGCGCGTTTGCAGCCTTCGGATATACCGGCAATGACGCTCGTGGCGATTTCAGCATCGAGCTTGCCACAGGCAAAATAATCCAGAAAGAACAAGGGTTCAGCACCTTGAACAATCAGGTCGTTGACACACATGGCAACGAGGTCAATGCCAACGGTGTCATGTATGTTGGCTTCAATGGCTATTTTGAGTTTGGTGCCGACGCCATCATTAGCTGCGACCAGCACCGGATCGGTAAAACCGGCGGCTTTGAGGTCAAACAGACCACCAAATCCACCCAGGTTGGTGTCGGCGCCCGCGCGCATGGTTGCTTTGGCAAGCGGCTTTATCGCCTCGACAAGCTTGTTGCCGGCTTCAATGTCGACGCCTGCCTGAGCGTAAGTTGAATTGGAATTTGACAACAACAACTGTCCAATCGGTTCGAAATTCTAAAAGTTAGACCAATCAGAATTAGGCTGGCGGTGCAAGTTCAAAATTTGGTTATACCGTCAAGAAACCTCTGGATTGTCCAGCGTTTTGCAGCTTTAAGTGTTTCTGGCGAGTAAAATTTAACTCAACCGAATTATGTGCGAACGCTCAATCCTTTGTTTTATTCATGTACCATTCATCTGGTAGATTATAAAATCCGAACTATATTGAGTATGAGGATTACCAAAGGGAGTGACCATTGACCTACGCAAGCCCAACATCACATGCCAACCATAGCAGGCAAAACCTTTTGGCCGTCTGGTTTCTGGCGCTGTCCATGGCATTTGTCTTTAGTGCTCTTTATAATCCTGCAGGCGCTGAAATATATCTGATCAAGGGGGTCAAGGTTGACGCCAAGTCCAAAACCGCCAGTGACGCAAAGATAAAGGCGATGCAACAGGGTCAGGTTGCAGCTTTCAGGAAGCTTATTAACCGGCTCAGCAGCTCCCCCCAGGCACAGAGTTTACTGCAATTGCCAGCTGCTGAAATTGGCAGGCTGGTCAGAGGTATTTCTGTTACCGAAGAAAAAACCGGGCCCAAGCGCTATATTGCCGAATTGAATATTTCCTTCCAGCCTGCAGCGGTGCGCTCCTTGTTGAACCAGTTTTCAATCCCGTTTTCCGACAAACAGGCGGACCCGGTTTTGATATTGCCGGTCTACATCGAAGATGGCCGCGCCATTTTGTGGGATGATCCCAATCCACTCAAAACCGCCTGGGCAAACATCGATACAGATGCTTATTTGCTGCCGGTGAAGTTGCCTGTGGGGAGCATTGAAGACATCCAGGCCATCAGCGCCAATGAAGCACTTGATGGCAATGAGGATAATCTGGCAGCGATCAAGACGAGATACAAAGTCAGCAATGTTCTGGTCTCGGCTGCTCAATTTAACGACAGAAAAACACGATTGCGCGTGACATTGTTGGGGTCCAGCCCCGCCGGTGATATCGAGATGTCTGAAAGTTTTTCCGGTACGCCCGAAAAAGTGGTTGAAACCGCCCAGAAAGCCGTCGTCAGATTTATGACGGAACTGGAGGCGAGGTGGAAAGAAAGAGCGCAGGCCGGACCGGAATTGACAGGCGAGCGTTTACTCGTAACAGTACCCTTTAGCAGTTTTCGGGAATGGAAAGGCATTCGCTCGCGTATTATGGGAACGGAAGGCGTGTTGCGCCTGGATATTCGTGCCCTGTCTCAGCGCGGAGCCGTTGTTTATCTGACGTATGCTGGCGAAGCCTTTGATCTGGAAGACAGATTGTCACAACAGGGATTGTTCATGCGCGATATGGGCGACGGCTGGGTTTTGACCGCCGACAATTGAGCTGCTTCATTATAAACAAGACAGGCTCCAAGGGTGTCACTTCCCAACATAATCACAATCATCAGAATTCTTATGGTGCCGGTAATCATTCTGCTGATTAATTCCGGGCAGATGTCATATGCCTTTGTTCTGTTTATTCTGGCCGGTCTGTCCGATGGCATTGATGGCTTTATAGCCAAGCATTTTGATCAGGCGACCACGCTTGGTGCTTACCTTGATCCGGTGGCTGACAAAATTCTTCTGGTTTCAATCTATGTGACCCTGGGACAACTGGGGCATTTGCCCGCGTGGCTGGTTATTTTAGTGGTTAGCCGCGATTTGTTGATTATTGGTGCCTTTTTGCTGGCGTGGATTATGGGATTTAATATCAAAGTGGCCCCTTTGATGGTAAGCAAGGCCAATACCACCGCTCAAATCATCCTGGCCGGGTTGATTCTTGCCGATCTTGGCTATGATCTGAATTTATCTGTTATAACCAGCATCACGCTTTATACTGTCGCCGTGCTGACAATCCTGTCCGGGACCGCTTACCTGATAGAGTGGATGCGTGATATGGCCCGGTTTGAAGATGGCCGCAACGGTTAACAAGCCATAATATCAGAGGATAAAGGCTCATGACTTGGCAAAGACAACTGGTTTTTTGGGCCGTTGGAATGTTGGGCGTCATACTCTTTTTGTATGTGTTGCGCGGCATTCTTCTGCCGTTTGTTGCCGGACTGGCATTAGCCTATTTTCTCGACCCCGTTGCCGATTGGCTCGAAAGCAAAGGCATGGGGCGCACCTTGGCGACCAGTTTGATTCTCGTTATTTTCCTGCTGATATTCATCTTAAGTCTGGTGTTGATACTCCCCATTTTGATTGAGCAGTTTTCGACATTCATTTCCCGATTGCCGGATCATTTTAAAACCATCGGGCAGATGCTGGACGAAATGGCACCGGAATGGCTGCGTCAGCTTATCTCGGATAAACGCAGTGGTATTGAAGGCTCGCTCAAGGATGTGGCCGGACAAGGTGCCAAATGGATTGCCTCCCTGCTAAAATCCCTGCTGAGCCAGGGGCTGGCGCTGGTTAATCTGATATCCCTGCTGGTGATTACGCCTATCGTTGCTTTTTACCTGCTCAATGACTGGGACAGGATGATTGCCAGAATTAACGGCTGGCTGCCACGTGATCATGTTAAATCAATACACCAGATTGGTCACGATATTGACCGCGCCATGGCCGGTTTTGTGCGCGGGCAGG
>CAZJUF010000148.1:0-7688 GCA_964549055.1 uncultured Hyphomicrobiales bacterium
CACAAAGATTACTGGGCCCAGATGAAAATCGGATACCGGCCCACCCCCTCAACGCTTCAGTTTGGCCCGGAAGTGGTCCTGCAAGGCGGGTCAGAGTACAGGTATTTACGCTTGGGATCCTTTGTTTCGGGCATAAAACTGGGGAAATTCTACCTCGGCTTCAACCTTGGCCTGCGTGATGATCTGCGCGAAAGCCAGCAAAGCCTGTATGGCGATTTCAACCTGTCGCTTTTTTATTAGATTTTTAAGGTGTCCTGAAGCCAGCCCGCTCCCCCGGCCCAACCACCCGATAACGGTACCCTGAGGGGTGGTTGGGCCGGGGGAGCGGGCTGGCTCGGAAATCAGTAAACATACAAAAAATATTGACCTATTTCCAATACATATGCTCTAGTCACTAGAGATTTAAAAGGAATTTTGAGATGTTATCCATTGGCGATATGTCGCGTCGCACCGGGGTAAAAATCCCGACGATACGCTATTACGAGCAAATGAAACTGATTGATGCGCCTGAACGTTCCCAAGGTAATCAGCGGCGCTATTCGAAAGCTGAACTGGAGCGTCTTGGTTTTATAAAACATGCCCGCGACCTCGGATTGACCATCGAAGCCATCCGCAAACTGATTGACCTTAGCACCCGGCCAGACATGTCGTGCGCTGAAGCAGACAAGATCGCTTCCGAGCATCTGGCCTTCGTGCAGGCCCGCATCGCCAAATTAAAACGCCTGGAAACCGAGCTTAAACGCATAACTTCATGCTGCAGCAGCGGCAATATTGACGATTGTTATGTTATCCACGCCCTGTCGGACCATTCCCTGTGCGAAGATGTACATTGAACCCCAGGGGCTTGCAGTTACCCACCTTTTTGAGCTTGCCGAAAGGTTAATAATTTTATTCAAATTTTATTTAAATCCGCATATTCAGCTTCACCGTATTTAAGAGATATTTTGCTATACTTTCTCAAGTTAAACGAGATGAGACAGTTAAAATGGAAAATTTCACACCACAAAACAGGCCCTGTAGCGATCCGTATTTTGGCCACCGCAAACGCGCACTTCTCACCAGACTTTTTGAAACGGTAAAAACCGCGCTGACGCCGCAGGACAATCGATCATTTTTACGGGAATTCAACTCCGCCCACCTCGAAAGCTACATCATCCTTCGCAATGGTGTTCACTATGAAACATTCATCGCAAATGAATGCGCGTGCCGGGTCGAAATTATCGCGTTGAAAAAAAATCATCCCCATGATGACTGGACTTTCGTGCCCGATGAGATCGCCCAGCCAGGAAATCCAGCCATTGTGGCTGCATAAGGTTTGAATCGCTGCCACAGCGGCACATTTGCGAAGCCCGTGATCATTCAAAGTGATTGACGTCACCACATCTCCCCCTTTACTCTCTGCGTAGGGGCTAACTCGGCCGCCCCTCGAGGCGCAGTTTGCCCAAGAGCCGCTCGTTTTTGTTTGGAGCGACGCCCTATGAGCAATTCATCTATTTCCACAACCCAACTCAACCAGCTTCTGCAATCGGCAAATCCTCCGGTTATCGTCGACGTGCGCAAAAAACCTGCCTTTGAAAAGGACCCCGATACTTTGCCGGGAGCCACATGGCAAAATCATGGGGAGGTTGCACTCTGGGCCAAAGATTTGCCGAACGACCGGCACATCGTGGTCTATTGTGTCCACGGCCACGAAGTTAGCCAGAATGCCTGCAAGAACCTGCGCTCGTTGGGGTTTGAGGCAGCTTTCCTCAAAGGCGGTATTGACGCCTGGAAACAAGCTGGCCTGCCACTTGCCAGCCTGCCACATACAAAAAGCTCAGAATAATGGCCGCTCCCACATTGGCGCAAGCCACAAAAGTCTGGGCCAAAATCGGCCTGTTGTCCTTTGGTGGTCCGGCAGGCCAGATTGCCCTCATGCACCGCGAGCTGGTTGAAACCCGCAATTGGCTCAGCGAACAACAATTTCTCAATGCGCTCAATTTCTGCATGTTGCTGCCCGGTCCCGAAGCCATGCAGTTAGCGACATACGCTGGTTGGAAAATGCACGGCGAAAAAGGCGGGCTGGTTGCCGGTCTGTTGTTTGTCATTCCCGGTGCGCTGGTGATATTGGGCCTGTCGGTAATTTATGCCCTGTTTGGCGCAGTGCCACTGGTGGAAGCAGCCTTTCTCGGCATCAAGGCTGCCGTTTTGGCCATCGTCCTTGAAGCCCTGTTCAAAGTCTCAAAACGCGCGGCAAAAACTGCCAACTTTCTGTGGATTGCAGCAGCAGCTTTCATAGCCCTGTTCTTTTTTGCCATCCCGTTCCCCCTTGTCATCCTTGTGGCTTCCATCATCGGGGCTGTGCAATCCGGCAACAAAAAGCCGCCGGAAAATATTGAGACCGACGAGATTACCTGGCAACAAACCGCCAAAACCGCTCTCAAATGGCTGATCATCTGGCTCGCCCCTCTGGCTCTGCTCATTGCCGTCAGCGGCCCTGATGACCTGATGGTCTCCATCGGTCTGTTCTTCTCCAAACTCGCCATTGTCACCTTTGGCGGAGCTTACGCGGTTTTGGCCTACATGGCCCAACAGGCCGTGGAAAATTTCAACTGGCTCAGTGCAGCCGAGATGATTGACGGTCTGGGATTGGCCGAAACCACACCGGGCCCGTTAATCCTTGTCACCCAGTTCGTCGGCTTCAAAGCCGGACTGCAACAAGGCTACGGCTCAGCCTTTGCAGCCTCCCTGATCGTTTTATGGGTGACCTTTGCGCCATGTTTTTTATGGATATTTACCGGCGCACCCTACATCGAAAAACTTGGGAGCATGCCAAAAATATCCGCAGCCCTTGGTGCCATCACCGCTGCCGTTGTCGGCGTTATCGCCAATCTGACCGTCTGGTTTGGCTTGCATGTATTATTCGCCAAACTGGAGCCGCAAAGCATCGGCCCGGCCAGCTTCCTCTGGCCTCAATGGGCAAGCATCAATCTAACCGCCTTAACCCTCGCCATCCTCGCTGGCGTGTTGTTGCTAAAACTCCACTGGGGTCTGTTTAAAACCTTGAGCCTGTGCGGCGCATTGGGGGTGGCAGCAAGGCTGATCGCTTTTTGATTGACAAAATCCCGGGCCCAATTCACGTTTCCATTCTGACCTGACCGCATCCAAGGGAGCGCCACGATGAATGAAATAAACACTCCTTGCCTTGACGATGTTTTGCAGCCCGTTGCCACCGCCAAAGGCTTGCCCAACGCCCATTATATTGACCCTGTGACCGCTGAAGGCGAGCGTGAGAAAGTGTTCTTTGCCAATTGGGCAGCCGTTGGATTTGGCAAGGATGTGGCTGAGCCGGGTTCCGCTCTACCGATGGAGTTTTTGGGCCTGCCGCTACTGATCGTGCGCGATGATGACAATACCATCCGCGTGTTTCAAAACACCTGCCGCCATCGCGGCATGATCTTGATGGAGCAACCGGGTAAGGTAAAAGGCGTTATCAGATGCCCCTATCATTCCTGGTGTTATTCAAAGGCCGGTAAATTGATCACCACGCCCCATGTAGGTGGCCCCGGCATCAATGTCGACCCTGAAATCAAGCGCGATGAACTGGGACTGATCGAGTTTAAATCACATGTGTGGAACGACATAATTTTCGTCAATATATCCGGTGATGCACCTGCGTTTGAGGAATATGCGCACGATCTGCTGCAGCGCTGGCGCGAGTTCGAACAGCCCATCTATCATGGTGGAGCGGAATCCTCCTTCAAACTGGAAGTTAAATGCAACTGGAAACTGGCGGTTGAAAACTATTGCGAAAGCTATCACCTGCCGTGGATACACCCCGGCCTCAATTCATATTCCCGCCTCGAAGATCACTACCACATTGTCAACCCGGACAGTTTTTCCGGTCAGGGAACCACTGTTTATAATCCCAGGCTGGATGATAGCGGGCGCAGCTTCGCCAATTTTGACAATCTTGCCGCCAAGTGGGACACATCGGCGGAATATATAGCGCTTTATCCCAATGTGCTGCTCGGCATTCATCGCGACCACACGTTTGCAATTTTGCTGCAACCGCTTGATCATCAACGCACCATTGAGCACATCGAAATTTATTACGCCAAGGAAAGTTCCACCACGCCTGACATGGCCGACCTGCGGCAAAAAAATGCCGATCTGTGGAAAAGCGTTTTTCTCGAAGATGTTTTCGTCGTCGAAGGCATGCAGAAAGGCCGCCACGGCATCCGCTTTGATGGCGGCAAGTTTTCCCCGGCGATGGACGAGCCCACCCATTGTTTTCACCACTGGGTTGCCTCCCGGTTCACTGGCTGAGATTTCAAGGCATGGAGAACAAACTGCACGAGGCCATAGAGCGCCAGGACCTTGAAGTGTTGACGAAGATTTATACCGATGCCGCCAATGCCAGCGAGAAACGTGGCGACATTGATGAAGCCTGTTTTTTCCTCACCCAGGCAATATGTCTGCGCTCTGCAACAAGGCGCCGATAGCGCGGTTGAGCTACGTTCACGCCTGATCGATCATGGCCGCGAAAGCTAATGTACAGAGCCTTCAACAGGTAGCCAAGCCCTCCTTCTCCGTCATCCCCGGGCTTGACCCGGGGATCCATTCCTCAATTCTCACGGCCAAAAGGCAGTATCATTGTTTCGAAAGCTCAACGCCATGGATCCTCGGGTCAACCCAGAGGATGACGGAGATGGTGGATTTGGTTAAATGCCACACACCCTAAAGCAGCCGGTTTAGCAAATCGGGTGTGGGGTATGAATCCGCTGGCAGGCCGAGTTTTTTCTGCATGGCTTTGACCGCATCGCGGGTTTTTGCACCGATAATGCCGTCAATCTTGCCAACATCATAGCCACGCCGCACCAGCAATCGTTGCAATCTTTTTGCCTGGCTCAGGTTCAGGCTTTGCACCTGCGCGCGGCCCTTGTTAAGCCTGCCCGCTCCGGCATACCGTGTGGCGAGATAGCCTGCGGTAATGCCATAGGTCAGTGATTTATTCCATTCAAGATAGATATCAAAATTGTCGTAGCTTAGAAATGCCGGACCATTACGCCCCATCGGCAACAATAAGGATGCCCGTAATCCATCCGCCTTTAAAGCTTTGCCATTGGCCCGGGCGACACCCCATTTTGCCCATTGTGAGCGCGGAAGCTTGATTGCCAGACTTGATTGTTCCCACGGCATTCTGGCGGGAACGCGCACTTCCTGCAACCACGGCTGATTGCGCTTCCAGCCGAGGCTTTTAAGATAATTTGCGGTTGAGGCCAGCACGTCGGGCACGCTTTTTAGCAAATCACGCCGCCCGTCACCGTCATAATCTACGGCAAAATCAATATAATGCTGGGGCAGAAACTGGGTTTGCCCCAGCTCGCCCGCCCACGGTCCAACCATCTGATCAACCCGCAAATCACCACGGTCAACGATGCGCAAAGCTGCAAACAATTGCGTGCGAAACAACTCAGGCCGGCGGCAATCATACGCCATGGTCGCCAGGGATTTCAGCGTTGGCATATCACCGATAAAGGCACCAAAATCCGTTTCCAGTGCCCAAAAAGCCAGAATAACCGGTGCCGGCACACCAAATTGTTTTTCGACACTGGCAAAAACGCGGGCGTATTTGCGTTTAAGTTTAGCCCCGCGCTTGAGCCGGTTGCTCGACACCATACGGCCGGAAAATTTCAAAAACGTCTGGGCAAACACACCCTGGCGGCGATCCTTGGCAACAATAGACGGATTGTAAACAACACCGGCCAACCCGCGCGCAATAGTATCGCGACTGATACCCTTGGCAATTGCTTCCTGTTTGAACGCCGACAGCCATTTTTGGAAATTGCCCGTGTTGCGACAATCGTAACCTGCCTGGGCCGCGCCCGACAACACCATCACGGCAACAAAAGATGCCCCCGCCAATCCAAATCGTCGCATATCTCCAACCCACCCTGTTCAATGAAAATTCAAATCAAAACCCGTCTTTTGAATATGAATTAGCATGGTAAACAAAAAATAAAGGCCAGACTATGTGTTTGCGAAGAGCGAGGGTCTGAGGTTGGCTAACCGCGCTTCATAATAATTTTAACGCGTTTGCAATACCGTGCCGCATTGGCGCTCAGTCGTTTGGCATAAAGGCCACCATTATAGCGCATGATGGTGCCACAAGTATTGCCACCGGCTCTTTTATAAGCTTCACCGAGATATTTCATGCCCCAGTAAAGATTGGTATCGGGCGTGTAGAGTTTGCTCATTTTACCGCGATAGCCGATGCCGCGCGCGGTGGCTGGCATAAGTTGCATTAAACCGATTTCCCCGGCTCTGCCGCGCGCACGTGGATTATAATTGCTTTCAACCTGAACAACGGCATTGGCCAATTTGATGGGCACGCCCACGGCACGCGCATGACGCGAGATCAGGGCATCGTATTTCTTTGAGTTTTTAACCGACCGCGTAACGCGCGAACGTTTGGCAACCGCCACTTTGGCCACCGGGCGCTCAAACCAGCTGCTGAAGGCTTCAGTTCCAAGATCGGCAGATACCTCCTGAAACGATCCAACAACTGCGACAACGAAAACCATACTAGAAACTTTAAATAAACGGTGAGAATTCAAAACCAGCTCCAACATTGTTAAGGGATAAGGAGCGGCTGACTAATCATCAATTGAGGTTTATTTGTGAAGCCTTATCCGAACTCGGTTTTGACCACTTTTCTGCCATTTTTCGGTGAAATAAAAAGTCGTATTCACGTTCGAAAAGAAGTAGAAAATTTCAACATTCACAGACAATTCGACCGTTTATTACAGCCAGGCCCACAGGAAATAAAGTTTCACCCCCTTTAACGTTAAATCCTATTCGTCTTGCCATTTGGTCCAGAAAAAAGCATCATGGCAACCAGTTGAACTGGCGGGGGGATATCAGTTTGAGCAAAAATAAAATAACAGGTCTCAAATGAGCGCAACCACACCGGCACTGGTAGCAGAAGACATCTATAAATCCTTTGGATCGCTTGAGGTTTTAAAGGGTGTTTCGCTTGTCGCCAATGATGGCGACGTTATTTCTATGGTCGGCAGTTCAGGCTCG
Organism: uncultured Hyphomicrobiales bacterium; assembly: GCA_964549055.1. GTDB lineage: Bacteria > Pseudomonadota > Alphaproteobacteria > Rhizobiales > JAJFHR01 > JAJFHR01. Next base: position 7,069 of record CAZJUF010000148.1, read on the forward strand.
GGCAAAAGCACCTTCTTGCGCTGCATAAATTTCCTCGAAACCCCGGACAAGGGCCGCATTGTGGTCGAGGGTGAAGAAATCCGCATTAAAACCGACCGCTCCGGCAAGCTTATCACCTCCGACCCCAAGCAGATTGATCGCATGCGCTCCCGCCTCGGCATGGTGTTTCAAAGCTTCAATCTGTGGTCGCATATGACCATCGTGCAAAACATTATGGAAGGGCCTGTCCATGTTCTCGGGCGGCCGAAAAACGAAGTCCATGATGATGCCATGGCTTTGCTGGAAAAAGTCGGCATTGCTGAAAAGAAAGACAGCTATCCATCCGAGCTTTCCGGTGGTCAGCAACAGCGCGTCGCCATCGCGCGGGCCTTGTGCATGAAGCCAAAAGTGTTATTGTTTGATGAGCCAACCTCAGCACTTGATCCCGAACTGGTTGGTGAAGTTTTAAAAGTTATCCGCGAACTGGCCGATGAGGGCCGTACCATGATTGTTGTCACCCACGAAATGGGGTTTGCCCGGGAAGTTTCTTCCCAGGCTATTTTTCTTCACGAGGGCCGCATAGAAGAGCAAGCCAGCCCGGAAGAACTCTTCGGAAATCCGAAGTCCGAACGCTGCCGCCA